>NZ_JCBCBS010000007.1:0-14360 GCF_059864205.1 Pelovirga sp. | reverse complement strand
TACGCCTCGCTCCGCGCAGAATGACACCCGTTTTTTTCCATCAACGTCCTTCTGTGTCATCCTGCGCGAAGTCGCAGGATCCAGATTATTAGCAAGTCGCATCGGTCGCGATCTTCTAACTGTTATAGCTGGAGCGAAGTGGATAACCAAATAAATCAATTTACGCAACACAGTAATCTGTTATAGAATGGCGGATTGTGTCAGAGTTATTTTTTCCGGCGATCTCTTGATAACAGATCTCTGTATGAGTTCGTTAATTTTTGTCAACCAACAGTACCAGGAGAACAAACATGGGTCAGAACTACTTCAATTCACTGCCGTTTCGTCGTCAACTTCAAGAGCTTGCCACCTGCCGCTTCATGGACGCGGAAGAATTTACCAACGGCTGCAATTACGCCAAGGGCAAAAAAATCGTTATCGTCGGCTGCGGTGCCCAGGGGCTTAACCAGGGGCTGAACATGCGCGACAGCGGGCTCGATGTTTCTTACACCCTGCGCAAGGAAGCGATCGAACAGAAGCGCCAATCCTGGCAAAACGCCACCGACAACGGTTTTAGCGTCGGTTATTACGAAGAGATGTTGCCGACGGCCGACATCGTCATGAACCTCGCTCCTGACAAACAGCACACCGATGTCGTCAACACCGTGGTGCCGTTGATGAAAAAAGGGGCGACCTTCAGCTATGCGCATGGGTTCAACATCGTTGAAGAGGGGACTAAAATCCGTCAAGACCTGACCGTCATCATGGTTGCCCCCAAGTGCCCGGGCAGTGAGGTACGCGAAGAATATAAGCGTGGTTTTGGCGTGCCGACCCTGATCGCTGTCCATGGCGAGAACGATCCCAACGGCGATGGCCTTGAGATTGCCAAAGCCCTGTGTTCGGCTCAGGGTGGCGACCGCGCCGGGGTTCTCGAATCCTCTTTTATCGCTGAAGTCAAATCGGACCTGATGGGTGAACAGACCATCCTCTGCGGTATGCTCCAGGCCGGTTCTCTGCTCTGCTTCGACAAAATGGTCGCTGGTGGTATCAACGCCCCCTATGCCGTTAAACTGATTCAAAAGGGGTGGGAAGTCATCACCGAATCCCTCAAGCACGGCGGCATCACCCTGATGCTCGATCGCCTTTCCAACCCGGCAAAATTCAAAGCCTTTGCCCTGGCTGAAGAACTGAAAGACATCCTCGAGCCGCTGTTTGAAAAACACATGGACGACATTCTTTCCGGTGAATTTTCCCGCACCATGATGGCAGACTGGGCCAACAACGATATAAAATTGCTGACCTGGCGCGAAGAAACCGGCAAAACCGCCTTCGAACAAACTGAAGGTGCCGGCGATATTTCCGAGCAGGAGTTTTACGACAAGGGGATTCTGATGGTCGCCATGGTCAAGGCCGGGGTTGAACTGGCCTTTGAAGTGATGGTTTCTGCCGGGATCGAGCCGGAATCGGCTTACTACGAGTCACTGCACGAGACACCGCTGATTGCCAACACCATTGCCCGCAAAAAACTCTACGAGATGAACCGGATCATTTCTGATACCGCTGAGTATGGTTGTTATCTCTTCTCCCATGCCTGCGTGCCATTGCTCAAGGACTTCATGGCCGGCGTCGATACCGATGTGATCGGCAAGGGGCTGGAACTCAATGACAATTATGTCGACAACCAGATTCTGGTGGAAATCAATGCCGACATCCGTAACCATCTGATTGAAGAAGTCGGCGAGCACCTGCGCGCGGCCATGCAGGGGATGAAGGCGATCATCTAAAAATATCCGTGCTGTACTTGAATATCAGCAGGGTCCTGTGATAGATTGAAATCAAACACATACCAGAGGGAGGTAGATAGATGATCGTCTCTGAACCACCACAGCAGTTAGTTGCTGCAACTCTGTAAGTGAGCCTGAAGATCTTCAACAATCACAACGTCTAATCATAAAAAAAGGCCCCGGCTACTGTGTCGGGGCCTTTTTTTCGGGTAATATCCTAAACACTTATCAACCTAACGGCTTTTGGTCCACTGAAAACACGAAAATCCACGGAATATTAAACAATTACAGCAAATAGTCATTCACCAAAGAGGTTAAGGAAGTTTTATGTCTTTAAGTTTTTGTTCGTGCTTTCCGTGTTTTCCGTGGATAAAAGCTTTTTCTGGGATAAATAGCGCATGTGCATCCATCAAAACGGAGTCCTTATGACATCCTCCCCTCAGCAACATCCGACAGCCGATTTCAACGCTTTTCTAGCAACCTTCAAAACCCGGCTTCAGCAGCTGTTCCACATCCGCAGCGACATCGACAAGCTCAGCGTCAAGCGTGGCGCCCCGCCGTTCGTCCTGCGCGACATCCTTGCGGCACAGCCCATGTCCACCTTTATCCCGCAACAGTACGGCGGACGCGGCGGACATATCCATGAAGGGTTGGCGCTCCTCTCGGCAGCCAGCTACGAATCCCTGCCCTTGTCCCTGGGCTTCGGCATCAACTGGGCCCTGTTTTTACAACCGATGGCCAAATACGCTCAGGAAGCGGTCAAGCAACCCGTTTTTGACGGTTTTCTAACCCAGCAGAAGATGGGTGGACTGATGATCACTGAGCCTGACTTTGGCAGCGACGCCCTGCACATGCAGAGTTGCTACCAGGAGCAGGGGGATTATTATCACCTTCAGGGCCTGAAACATTGGGCCGGGCTGACTGGCTGGGCGGACTACTGGCTCCTGACGGCACGCCGCAAAAATGAATCCGGTCAACTCGGGCGCGACGTTGATTTCTTTATCTGTGACAGCTCTGCACAGAATCAGACCATCGTTGTCGAAGAATTCTTCGAAAATCTCGGCATCTACCTGCTCCCCTACGGTCGTAACCGCATCGACGTCAAGATACCCAAGCGGCAGAAGCTCGAACCCCACAGCACCGGCATCAAAATGATGCTCGACCTGCTTCACCGCAGCCGCATGCAGTTTCCCGGCATGGCTCTGGGCTTTCTGCAGCGCATGGAGGATGAGGCGCTAGCCCATTGCCGGCAGCGCCAGGTTGGCGGCAAAAGCCTGTTCAGCTACGACCAGGTCCAACAACGGTTGTCAACCCTGCAGGCCAATGTGACGATCGCCGCGGCCATGTGCCTGAACAGCAGTAAAAAAGCCGGCACAGAACATGATCTGTCCGGCGCAGGTCTCGAAGCCAATGCGGTCAAAACCCTGGTCACCGATCTGATGCAGGAATCAGCCCAGTCATTGCTGCAACTGGTCGGTGCCAAAGGCTACCGACTTGATCATATTGCCGGTCGTGCCCTGGTCGACAGCCGTCCCTTCCAGATTTTTGAAGGCTCCAACGATATTCTTTATATCCAGATTGCAGAAGCCGTTCAGAAAATGATGCTTCGGCAAAAGGAAAACAACCTGCTGACCTTTATCCGTGCATTTGCCCTGACCAGCCGCGCAGCAGCTTATCTTAAAGCCCATCTGAATGTTGAACTGACCCTGCCTTTGTCACAGCGTCGGCTCAACGCCTTTGGTCAGCTCATCAGCGCCATTATTGCCCTGCATCTGGTTGAGGAACTGGGCGATGCAGGGTACAGTGCAAAGCTCTTTGAGAATTGCCGTGAGCACCTGGTTCAGCGTATTGTCACTGCATTCAGCGGCTTTCAGGCAATGGCAGGCAGCACCTACAATGACGCAGAGTCAGACAACAGTAACTGGCTTGATTGTTTTTACCGGCAGGAGAAGCACGATTGATGAACAACAAACAGAAAAAAACCTTGAGTCCCGAAGAGCTGGAACAACGGCTGGAAGCCATGCGCGATGAGCACCGCCAACGGCAGTCTGGCTACCGTGAACAGGCCCTGAAACTCTTCCCCCACGTCTGTGGCCGCTGCACCCGCGAACTGGAAGGGAAAAAAATCCGTGAACTTACCGTTCACCATAAGGATCATAATCACGACAACAATCCGCCGGATGGCAGCAACTGGGAACTGCTCTGCGTCTATTGCCACGACCACGAGCACACCCGCGGGGTTCAGGAAGACCGCGACGGGGAGACGGGATCGAATGCGACAAAACCCTCCCTCTCCCACTCCCCCTTTGCCGCCCTGGCCAGCCTGAAAAAATAATATTCAAGACCCCAGCAGTTGCAACGGCCCAAACACCATCTGCCAGCAACTGCTCACAAGAAACAGCATCAGGCCGAACAGGGCCAGACGCAACCAGACCGGCTCAATACGCTCAAGTTCCTGCTGCAGACTGTTTGTTGTTGCCAACGGTCGACACAGCCCCGGCAGCAGTGCGAAAAGGGTGGCCATAAACAGGCCGAGATAAATGGGATAGCCGATATAGTAGTAGTGCCCCTGGAGCATATCAAAGGGGCACTGGTGGCTCGGCAGCTGGTAAATATAGAGGGATAGAAAAGACACCAGCGCCGCCAGGGAGGCAAAAAACAGCAGTACCGCAGCAACAAACAGCAGATTCCTCAGCACCACAGCCCGCCAGCGCAGATTAGCCAACAGCAGCACAGCATACAAAACAACCACGGCAAAAAACCGGGGCACGCCCTGCTTAACCGGCAACCCGGCGAGGGTACTGATTACCCCTTCCCCTTCGGCAGAAAACAGGGAGCCACAGCAGGAGGTAATCATCTGCGGCCGCAGGCCGCTGAAGTATTCCCATTGCAGCCACAGATCAAGGGCTACCAGCGGAATCAGCAGCAGTAACAGCAGATATTTCATACGGACCAGCGGCGTATCTTCGGTACGCTGATCGAGGTAATTGAGCGCCAGCCACATCGCGCCAGCAAAGACCAGCCAGATTTTAATCAACAGCACCAGCCAGCCGACGAGGTTGGCATTAAGCGAACCGGTCGCGCACATGGCGCCGACAAACAGGGGGTGGATTTCATCGAGGGTGAAAAGCAGGAGGAACAGGGTAATGATCTGAAAGCCAATGACGTATTTCAGCAGGGTTGCTACCAGCCAGGTCTGCCGTTCCAGTTGCAACTGGGTCGCAGAACCGCTGGCGCTGTTCCAGTGACGGACAATCCGCAACGCCACCCCGCCGGCTATCAGCAGCAGCAACAGGATCAGGGTTGAACCGAACAGCAGAGCGAGAATGCCCGGATGGAGGATCACTGTCCGCCCCTCGAGTTTTCAGCGTCAGCCAGTTGGCCGTGGCGCAGGGCAACCCTGCGGCTGATCAGGGACGACTGATGAACAACCGGGTCATGGGTCGCAATAATAATGGTACGCCCCTCAGCGTGAAGTTCCGTCAGCATCGTCAGCAGTTCGGCCGTCAATTCAGCATCGAGATGAGCCGTCGGTTCGTCGGCAATAATGATCGGCGGATCAGCCATAAGAGCGCGTGCCAGAGCCACCCGCTGCTGCTCGCCACCGGAGAGCCGGCGAACTTTTGTTTTTTCTTTGTCTGTCAGGGAAAATGTCTCGAGCAGCACCAGCGCCCGCTCACGCATGGTTTTCATGGGCATGGCGGCCGGGTAAAGAGGAAACAGCAGGTTATCAAGAACCGAAACATCGCGCAGCAGATGATACTGCTGAAAGACAAAACCATAGGTCTCGCGGCGGATCCGGGCCAGAAAAGCCTCCGGCAGGCGGCTGACACGGCGCTCTTGCAGATAGATGGTTCCTTGCGTCGGGCGCGACATGCAACCGATCAGAGACAAGAGCGTCGACTTGCCGGAACCACTCGGCCCACTCAGGGCCACCACCTCCCCCGCAAAAATTTCCAGAGAGATATTCTGCAGCGCACGCACTTCAGCGGGTTTCCCCTGATGATAAATCTTACTGACCTCATCAACGCGGATCAGCGGCCTGCTGCTAATGTGATCTATGGCCAAGGTCATCACCCCCGCATCACATCGTCCGGATCGCTGCTGGCAGCTTTCCAGGCCGGAATCAGGGTACAGGCCAGATACGGAATAATGGTCACACAGCCGAGCACCGCCAGCTGATACAGATCGACCACCGGGGGCAAGTCAAACTCTGGAAAGAGCACCGACCAGCCCTTTAACAAGGGCATCAGTAACGGGGCGCCAAGCACGAACACATGCCACCAGGCCAGCAGCAATCCGGCCATAAAGGCCGTCAGGGAAAGCAGCAGGGCTTCGCGCAATTTGGCCCCGAGAACGTGGGAGGTTTCCCACCCCAGGGCCTTCAAGATCCCGATTTCACGCCTTTCCTCGGCACTGATGCCGGTTGCCCGATCCCAGGCGAGAATCAGAAAGGCCATCAACGCCGAGACAAATACCGCCAGCATCATGCCGCTGCGCCAGTTAAACAGAGAATCGTATGTATGCAGCAGTTCATCGCGGGTGATGGGGCGACTGTCGGGCAGTAAATAGCTAATCTTTTTAGCTATGGTACCAACTTCACGAGAGTTATAAACCTGCACCGTCAAGTCGGTGGCCAATTCAGCAGGCATCGCAAAAAATTCGCGCAGGGCAGCCTCCTGCACCACCACCAGATCGTTAGTAAGCAGATTCGATGCGGACCGGAAGATACCACTGACGCGAAACTCCGATCGTCGCTTGCTGCTGTCCTCCAGCACCAGGAAATCACCAATCTGCGGGCCAAAAGCATCCGCCACCCCGGCACCAATAACGCACTCATCCGGCGCTTGCGGAAAGCGTCCCTCAAGCAGTTCGAGTTGCTCGTGGTACCCCTCGATACCGATCAGGGTCAAGTTGGCCTTGACCAGAGAATCGTAATAATAACCCCAGACCCGCGGTGTCACCCTGCCGACCCCGGGAAACTCGCTAATTGTCCGGGCATAAGCAATGGGAATCAACTCGTGGCGCCCCCCCAGGGTGCGCTGCACGACAATTTCCGGAGCGGCTGTCAGGGTCATGAGGGCTTCGGTTTTCAGGGCATGGGTCAAGAGCAACACCGACCCCAGGGTGGCAATCACCAGGGCATAGACGCTCACCAGAGCCAGGTTCTTTTCCTTACGCCGCCACAGGCTGGAGAGGCTGTATTCAAGCAATTTGAGGTTGAGAATCATGGCCGAACCCGTTGAGCTGATTCAAACAACACCCGCCCGCTGTAACCGGCAGGGCGTGGCGGAATCATCGAACCGGTGGGAAAATGCTCAAATGACGCAGGAAAATCCTGAAAAGCGGAAAACAGATCGGCCTGACTGACGTGGCGGGTATAGCGCGCTTCGCTGCTTAGCGACAGGTCGGTAATTGCCAGCGCGGCGACCAGATCACGTTTATTCTGCCAGCGCGCGCTGTCCTGATGAAACGATTGCTGTGCCGGGAGCAGCAAACTCAAAAGCAGCGTCGCGCCGGCCAGCAAAACGCTCAAGCAGAGGACACTGCGGGTCATCGATCATCCAGCGGCAGCATGTCGGCCGTGACCTCATCAAAAAGCACCATCCGGTTGCCACTATAGTCCTTCATAAAGGTTTCGGCGTGCCGGCGTCCGCGCACCGGAATCAATTCAGCGCCCATGGGCCCATAAACTTCCGTTCCCAACACAAAAAACACCTCATCTGCCGGTGCATACCGAGCGCTGTAGTACTCGGTGACAAAGATGCCCCGGATATCGTCGCGTGTCACTTTGCCCTCGGGCAGGCTGAAATAATAGCGGAACATATCCTTGGCCCCGTCGAAGAATAGCTGATGACCATCGTTAAGAACAATAGTGGCAACCCATTCCGGGTACTTGGCAACAAACATGCCGCAGACCGGACAGCGATCACGAGGACCCGGCATTTCTGGTTCAAAAGCAACGACGGTGGATACGAAAAAAAACACAAAAAAACCGACTAACAGCAAGTTCCGGAATAATAGTTTCACTTCAATACCTTTCCAGCAGCTCTTTTTCTACCTGCTCCATCTCCGGCTTAAACACCGCCCACACCCGCTGGCTGAGCTGTTCAATATATGCGAGGTTGCTGATATCAGACCCCTTGATGTGGGGATTGGGTTCTTTTGCCACTTCAGCCGGCAGGGCATATTCAGCCATCGTATAGCCCTGACGCTTTTCCATGATCAGCCCAAGGATAAACGCCCGCCGAACCGCCGTCTTGAGATCCTCCTGGGTCACCTCAAGATTGAAATCACTTTTGAGACAATCAACCACCATCTGGGTGCCGATGCCGTTGCTGATATCAAAAAACTTGCACAGGCCAATCATGTCGAAACCGACAATCTGCAACTTGTCGCGGGTAATGGCAGCGACCCAGGACTCGATATCGGTCTTGCCTTCGCGAATCAGCATGCCGTAGGTGCCCATGGACATATGGCCACCAGCTATCGCCCAGATGTATCCCGGATTGGTTTCCGGCTGGTAGGCGGCAATCTCCAGCCCCTTGACATGATAGGCGTAATCGGTTTCGCCGGTCTTCTGTGCCAGACGCATGGAGCCGCTGCCAACGTCAGGACAGTTCCCCCGGCCGGTTTCAAGAATCAGCTCCCGAATCTTCTCATAGTCACCAAAACGCACACCACCATGAAGTTGCTGGTCCGCATGACGCTCATTCCACGACAACAGGTAAGCGAGGGTCACGCCCAAACTGATAGCATCCATCCCCATCAGATCACACGCCTGGATCAGCCGCGCGGCCTGACCGGGATGATGAACACCAATATTGGTACTGAGCAGATTCAGAGGCTCGTAGTCAAACTTGGCGAGAAATTCGCCGCAGCTACCGTCAGCTTTTTTTTCATAGACGTAGTTGTGACAGGTGATGCCGCAGCGCCAGCAGGCAGAGGATTCGAGCGCGTACTCCTTCTCGACATTTTCGCGCAGCATCCGTTCGGGCAGGTCGTTCCCCTGGGGGCGGAAATTATTGATCGGCACGGCATGGAAGGGTTGCATCACGTCATAGGCGGCCCAGGTCCCGCCACCGCCGCCACGCTTGATCGGCTGCAGCCGGGCTGAACCACCCCCCTTGATGACGTTGAAATTGACCTTTTTGACCACTGCGGTCAGGGATATTTCCGGATCGGGGGCCTGGGCCACCAACGCCAGCACGTTCTTGTAACCCATCAGGCTGCCCATCCCGCCACGCCCGGCAAAGCGCTGTTTATCTTCGCCGCTGCGCAGCTGGTTTTCCGTCGACAGGGCGACTGAACCCATCAATACCTGCTGCCAGTTCTCTCCGGCCGGTCCGATGGCGGCAAAGTGGGCATCCTCGTAGTGCTGCTGCAGAGCCATGATTTTTTCATGGGTAGTCAGTCCTCCCAGGTGTTCCGCCGACTTAACCTCAATCTGCGGTCCCTGATCGGTGTGGCGGATAACCAGATAAACCGGTTTATCTGAACGATTTTCAAGGATCAGTTCATCCAGGCCGGTCCATTTGAACTTGGCGCCGAACTTGCCGCTAGCGGCCGACCAGATCGCCGCCGGCAAGCCTTTTAGCGATTGTTTCAACGGGCTGTAAGCGGAAAAATAGGTGCGCATCCCGGTCATGGCACTACTGCCGGTGAGTAGCCCGGTATTGATAATCAGGGGGTTTTCAGCGCAGTAGGCCTGCCCTACCGGACGCTTTGCCAGTTGCTGAAAGGAGCGGCCGAAGCCCCCCAGCACATCCTCAAGATTGTTGCAGGGTATGTCGGTAAAAGTCTGCCTACCGCTTTGCAGATCCAGGACACAACGATGGTAGAGGATCCTCGACGGTTCCTTAATGGGATCGGTGGTAAGAATCTGCATGGGGCTTCTCCTCGTTTGTATCTGTTCAGCACCGGGCCGCGGATCCTGTGACAGCGATCGGACTGAATAGCCGCATAACTAGTGCCATAAGGCATGACCAACGCTCGTGGCAGATAATGCCATATCCAGCTACCCGCCTTCAAGAATCGGCAACAACGCCAGAACATCACCATCGACAAGGGTGGCATTGATGTCGGCGTGTTGTTCATTGATCAGAATGATCCCCAGCAACTGCCGGTTCAACTGCAGGCGCTCCACCACCTCATCCACACAGGCCCCGGCAGCAAACTCAAGTTGTTGCTCCTTGAAGCGGTCGATACGGAACACGCCATATAATTTGATCGTCAGGACCATTTGCTCACCCGTTATTATGCCAACTATCAACTGTTCAACTTCATCATCGCTTAAACATACCAGCAAACATCCTTATTTTCATCAAAATGAAATTCATATTGGCGGTTATCAAGCTATCTCCCCAGTTGGTGAATATCTACACGAACCTGCTTGACACTGCGTTTATAAATCAGCTCACGCCCCATAACCGAGCCGACATAAGCAAGCTCGTTGCGGCTCGGCATCAGCCGGCATTTGACGCTGTGCTCCCCCTTCCCCACCAGTATCCAGATGGCATCTGCCTGGTAGCTGGTAACATCGACTTCGAGAATCTGATCCTTTTCGGTGATGACGTTGATACGGTCGAAGCTATGCATCGTTCTCCAGACTCCATGGCACGTTGTTATCAGCTGCAAAAGGTGGACAGGTTAATCAAAATCCGCTGCGGAGTGGCGCTCTTCCACCCCATCCTTGCGATTGACCAGAATCCCGCGTTTGACCGCTGGGCGAGCGTCGATGAGGCCGGCCCAGCGCTGCACGTGCTGATAATCGTTCACCGATAAAAAGGTGCCGGCATCATCATAGATCTGCTCCAGGGCCAATCGGCCATACCAGGGCCAGATCGCCATATCGGCGATGCTATAGGTATCGCCGACCATATATGGATGCTCTGCCAGATGCCGGTCAAGCACATCCAGTTGACGCTTGGCCTCCATGGCAAAACGGTCGATGGCATATTCCATCTTGAGTGGCGCATAGACATAAAAATGGCCGAAACCGCCGCCCAGAAAAGGAGCCGATCCCATCTGCCACATGAGCCAGTTCAAGGTGGCGGTGCGGCCATGCAGATCTTGCGGCAGAAACGCGCCGAACTTTTCCGCCAGATACAGCAGAATCGAGGCACTCTCAAACACCGTGACCGGACCCGGCTGATCAGCCGCTGTCAGCCTGGGCTGCCGATCAATCAGGGCCGGAATCTTGGAGTTGGGGTTCACTTTGACAAAACCACTGCCGAACTGATCGCCCTGAGAGATATCGATCAGCCAGGCGTCATACTCGGCACCGGCAAATCCGGCCTGCAGCAGCTCCTCGAACATGATAGTGACCTTCATGCCGTTGGGCGTACCCAGGGAATAAAGCTGATGGGGATGTTCGCCGACCGGCAGTTCACTGTCGTGCCGCGCCCCGGCAGTCGTTCGGTTGATGCCGGCAAAAACACCCCCCGATTCACGCTCCCAGGTCCAGATCTTCGCAGGGACATATCCGGCGGGCTGATTTTTTTCCGGGGGGAATTTGTCGTCGTTGGTCATATCAGGGTCTCCTGTCATCGCTAGGGGCAGGATTCCCCCGCCCGGAATTTAGGTGATTTGTGACAAGTGAATTGCTACTCTGGTTGTCGTTAAGAGCCACGCCCAAAATGAAGGGCCTGGGGACGATTAAGGGATTCACTGGCAAACCGCCAATCATTGATTGTACGTCGGGGTGAGTAGATGGCAACCTTGTTTATCAATCTTTTTTTAAAAATATTTCTGATTTTTACCCCATTCTTTGTCATTTCGGCCTTTTTGTCCCTGACCAAGGACGATTCTCTGGGAGAACGTCGCAGAATTGCCATCAAAATCGCCATGGCGGTTGCCATTAGCTGCCTGGTGTTGTTCTTTTTCGGTACTTACATCTTCGCCCTGTTCGGTATCACTCTCGATGCTTTTCGTATCGGTGCCGGAGCAGTGCTGTTCCTCTCAGCCGTTGCGATGATTCAGGGCAAGGCAACGGTGTCGCCCCAAACATCAAGGGAAGATGTCGCCGTTGTGCCCCTGGCCATACCGATTACCGTCGGTCCTGGAACCATCGGAGTCTTGCTGGTCCTGGGGGCGGACCTCGACAGCATCGCAGAAAAAATCGTTGCCGGGCTGGCTTTATTAAGTGCCGTACTGGTTCTCGGCGGCCTGCTCTTTATTGCCGGACGACTTGAAAAAATCCTTGGTCAACAAGGCTTGACCATCCTGACCAAGTTGACGGGACTCTTTGTCTCCGCCATTGCAGCGCAGATCTTTTTTACCGGACTGAAAAACTTTTTGAGTTGAGGCGGGGTGACCCCGCCCCTGCTGACCCCACTGGCGTGACACATCAGGGGGCCAGGGTTTCCATCACCCAGCGGTTCTCTTTATCACGCCGATAACGCCGCCGGTCATGGAGGCGGTTATCCCCTTCGCGCCAGAACTCGAACGACTCAGGAACAACCCGATACCCACCCCAGTTCCGGGGGCGCGGCACATCCTTCCTTGCAAACCGCTGCGCCACCGCCGCAAAGCGTTCAACCAGCTCCGCGCGACCGCTGATCACCCGGCTCTGGGGGGACGCATGCGCTTCCAGCTGGTGGCCGCGGGGCCGGCCGGCGAAATAACGATCCGACGTGTCGCCATCCAGTTGTGCCACCGCGCCTTCGATGCGAATCTGGCGGGACACTTCCGGCCAGTAGAACAGCAGGGCGGCACAGGGATTTTCCTCAAGATGCTGCCCCTTGAGGCTGTCATAGCTGGTAAAAAAAACAAAACCACGCTCGTCGCTTCCCCTGAGCAGTACGATGCGTGCCGACGGGATATTGTTGCTGCTCGAGGTTGCCAGGGTCATCGCATACGGCTGGGCATTTCCGGCCTGCTCCGCCTCCTGCAACCATTGTCTAAACACTCTGAAAGGATCCGGGTCCAGACTGTTATGGAACCTCTGCTCGTCACTCATTGGCTGGTCTTCTTTCTTGATCAGTCGGTATGTTCAGTTCAATGTCATCCGTGCCGGATTTCTTCTATCTTCGCCCGATTTTATCGGGTTGTAAATATCCATGTGGCGTTTTAAGCTGAGCCATCCAACCTGATGCTTTTTGCCAAAGCATCATCATTTATGGAAACAGATATTTCCGGGCGGGTCACCCTGGTGGTGCTTTGCGCCGGGGTGCTGGGCTTTGCCCCAGTGAGGCTCAGCTGCGCACAAATGCAAGGAGTACATAATGGCTGAAGTCGTTGTCGTCGGTGGCGGCTATGCGGGACTGGCCAGCCTTATCAGTCTGGCCGGAAAGGTACCGAAATCACAACTGCACTTGATCGACGCCAATAAAGAACATTGCAAGATCACCAATCTACACAAGACCTTTGCCAGGCCGGTTGCGGACTTCAACGTCCCCTATGCCCGGTTGGCAGAGCGCTTTGGCTTCATCTTTCATCAGCAACGTCTCCACATTGACAGCAACAGCTTAAAACACTGGCAACAGCAGAAAAAAATTCCTCTAGCTGATGGTGAGCTCGATTTTGACCGGTTGATTGTCAGCACCGGTGCCGCTTCGTTGATTCCACCCCGAGGTCATCATGTTTACGGACTGGAACACCTGATAGCCGGGCGCGGCCGGGCCTTGCTCGATGAGTGGCGTACCCGCGCCGCCTCAGAGGCCCTGAATATTTCTTTTGTCGGTGGCGGCGCCACCGGACTGCAGATATTATTCGAACTGAAAGCACTGCTACGCCAGCAGAAAATTGATGCCGGATTGCGCCTGCTCGACATGAACAATCGCACTGTCCCTTTTTTGCCTGAAGGTGCCCACCGCTATATTGTCCGCAAGTTGCACCGAGAGGGGATCAGCTATCTGCCGGAGACAGAATACCAAGAGCAAACTGACGCTTGCATTATGCTGAAGGAATGCCGCAGCGGCAGGGAGTATCAGCTGGACTCGGCGGCGACCCTATTGTTTGCCGGCGTCAAGCGACAACCCCTAAGCGTCCCAACCAATACTTTCGGACAAATCGAGATTGAAGGAGAGCTGCTGCCGGACATCTTCAGCGCCGGCGATTGTTCTGATTACGCCGGCAACGGACTGAACCTGCTTACCGCCCAGGCCGCGATACGCAAGGGCAAGCTGGTGGCACACAATATCGGCAACCTGCTCGCCGGACGCGGGCTGCGACCCTACCGTTACCAGGAGAAAGGTTATCTGATGAGCCTCGGACCAATCGACGCCATCGGCTGGATTGGCTTACGCTGCAACCTGGCCAGAGGATTTCCTGCTAATGTCCTGAAAGAGGCAATGGAAAGCCAGTATGATCTATTTTTAGATGGTGTGGATACTTACGTCGGCTTTCCTTAACGTAACGTACCGGGTTGCATGTGGGTTGGCTTAGCGGGAACATCCGGCATCAACCCATGGCGGCAACCACTGTTGTCGATGCTGCCCCCCTGCTCTGGCGTTATCAAACAAAATCGTAACTGTTCAGCACCGGATCGGGGATCCTATGCCAAGGAACGCGATTGTTTCCGGTTGGGTCATCCATGACCGCTTGTTGTCGCCGTCCATGGCGACAAACACCCTTGCCACAGGATCCAAAGGCCCT
>NZ_JCBCBS010000221.1:0-3465 GCF_059864205.1 Pelovirga sp. | reverse complement strand
TCACTCACCACAAAAACCGCAACCTCGTGCCCCATGGCCACCAATCCGGGGCAGACACGCCCCAGATGATTTGCCAGACCACCATCAAAATTGGCCTCGGTGATATACTCCGGGGTCAGAAAGGCGATTCTCATTTTTCGCTCTGACCAGCAATCGGTTGCTTGCATTCGGCGATTATTGGAGTTCCCTTGGTTAAAATGGTCATCGGCTCGAGCCAAGGGACATAAACATCTGGCATATGGTAGAGGAATACCTCACGGTAGTACTGCTTTAACATCCAGTAAAACTCCCCCGGCGAAAACTCCCTAACATGGGGCGGGTACAATGGTGGGCCCATATCCTGCGCACCACGCATGACCTCCCTATTCGGGGTGCTGAAAAGTGCCAGTGGGGCGAGCGAACTACAGTAGGTGAGAAAACCGCGCATGTCGCCCACATGCTCAAATACGTCCAACGACACCAAGAGGTCAAAATCCACCGCTGAATCAGTTCCATAATATTTTTGATAAGTGACATTGGGATGTGCACGATTTTTTTCGGCCCATCTTCGGGCGAAGTCGTCTTCCTCAAAGCAACAAATTTTCCGCATCGGATCGACAGAGGCAAATTCGGCAAAAGGCCCCGTTCCGGAGCCGATTTCAACGATTTTCCTGGCGTTACCAACCAGGGAGGTCACTGCCCAGTTGAGCGCTAACATATTCGGCCACTCTAAAGGCTCACCTTTTGCGAGCCTCTCCTGGGCCATATTTACCCCCTTCATCTCGGCGTTCTCTATGTACGGGCTGACCCTTTCCCCCAGACAGACCCGTTCATCGCGTTTATGCGGCGGCTTACCCTGACTTTCGCGATAAGACTGAACCGTCAGCAAAGCTGTGCTCTTTAAAGCGGATGCAATATGCAAACCGACTTGGCTATATGGTCGCAGCACATCCAGAGCTCTTCTTTTCGGCAGTTCCAGCGGTTCTCGTTGCCTTTTTTCCCCAGCCGTAATCCAGTCATCAATCTGGCTGCCTATGCGCTGCCAAATTGCAGTTGGATGATAATCCTGCCAGAAACGATGGTAACCATTTGCCGCTATCCTCTGCCTTTCCGTTTCATTTTCCAGAAAGTATCGGGTGAGTTCGATGGCTTCAGGGATGGTGTCGAAGCCGACGACCTCTTCGCCGAGATTGAAAATCTGGCCTAGACCCGTCTTGTTGTCACAGATCTGAAGTATTCCGTAAGCTGGCAGAGTAAAGAGCCGTCGATTGATAGGGCCTGTCGAGTTGTGGATATTCCAGCCGATCTTGCTCCGCCGATAGAGATCCAGCATTGCCTGCTCATTGATTCGGCCTTCGGGCCATCCCTGTCCAAAGAGTTTTGCTTGAGGGAAAGCGGTGGCAAGCGTCTCCAGTCTTCGACGACGATAAAAGTTCTTTTCGCCGACCAAGCTGATATCGACATCGCGTTCAGCGAAGAGAAGCTCTTCGCCCTCCTTCCTGGACGGCACATCCTGCGGGGCTGTAAAGATTGGTAACCATGCAAGATTTCTGCACCCCCATGACTCATACTGATAACGAGAGGCGATATTCCCATAAAAAACGGCATCAAAAGCTGCGGCTACCGGAGCGCTCAAATTGGAGGAACTCTCAGGGTCGTCAAAGCAGCAGTAAACATTAAACGTTGGAAGATATTTGATAAATTCTGGGTGAATATTCGCACCATTGTACAGAAGAAGAACATCACACTTGCTTGCCTCGTCCCGGAGACGAGCATACATCTCCATCAGCACTTTTTCCTTCTGTCGCCAGCGACGGTCGAGATCTTTCCACTCGAGCCTTGGTCCGGGAGGGTTGAGGGTCACGCAAAAACAAGTAACTTCAAGATCATCCCCGGCAACCCGAGCAATGTCTTCATACCACTTGTCCACACCAGGCGAGTGCACTACATGGGACAGCAGAATCTTCACTGTATGATTTCCTTAATCACTTCTGAGGGGTCTTGTAGAGCCCCACCCAGGAGTCCTGTAGATTTAGAATGCGTCCCCGGATCAAGCCTTCGGCATACAGTCGTTCCACTCCCGTGCAAACATCGT
Organism: Pelovirga sp.; assembly: GCF_059864205.1. Taxonomy (NCBI): domain Bacteria; kingdom Pseudomonadati; phylum Thermodesulfobacteriota; class Desulfuromonadia; order Geobacterales; family Geobacteraceae; genus Pelovirga; species Pelovirga sp. Next base: position 1,391 of record NZ_JCBCBS010000221.1, on the reverse strand, counting down.
CTATCCAATGGTAGACCCTAGCCAGCGCAGGGTTGAAGTCATGCCACATGACAATACTGCCGGGGCGGCACCGGTTCAGAACCTTACGCGTGTCGTTGTAAACGAAATCCGTATCGTGACACCCGTCCACGAAGGCAATATCGATGGGACCGAAATCAGGCTCCCAATTTTTGGTGTTGGCGAAGATCTGGCGAACATTTGTCAGCCCCTTCTCCCGGTAATACTTCCCGATCTCGTCCCGCGACGGGGCGAAAGTGACGTTCTTCCCGCCTTCCGCGATCTCTTCGGGCGGGATGTTGACCGTGTACACAATCCCACCCGGCGCGTTCTGCGCCATCAGGGCCGTCGTCTTGCCATGGGAAGTACCGATCTCAAGCAGGATTTTCGCATTTCCGTTGCAGCAGACAGCCCCGAGAACCTCGGCATCGCGAATGCGGCGATCATTCAAGTCTTCCAGGTACTGAAACGCATTGAGGTGCTCACCCTCGAGAATCGGGTCCCGCGTCCAGCCCATGGCCTTCTTCATGTATTCAAGACTCCTGACCTCCAGAACGTTCGCTGCCAGGTTCGGAAACCGGTCCTGCCAGTGGTGCGACTTGGGGCCAAACGGCAACAATCGTCTCAACATGCTTTGATCCCCTCATCTCTAACTGACACAGTCTGCCATGGGATACGCGGTAACAGCTTGGACCGGATGGGATCCTGTGGATACGCGCGGTTAATGCCGTTACTCTTCTCCACCAGCAGCGGGATGCCTATCCCTCCCGCAGGAATGCTCCGGACGTTGTAGATGGTTCCGTAAACCCGCAGCTCATAGCTACGAGGCGCCAACAGATCGGCTGGGATGGTTGCCTTGGAGAGATAGCGGCCCGGCTCGATGGTGGACATGCTGTCTGCGTCATCATCGTTGAAGGTGCGGATAAGAAGATTGCGTTCCTCGTCGCAAATATCAAAGTAGACCCGCAGCCCCGAGGTTCGCTGAGAAACGCTATAAACGATTTCCACATCGACCGGATGGCCATTGAGAACAGTCGTACACAAACTCCCCTTTTGTCGAATGGCGACCTCCTCCAGTCGAAATATTGGATCGGGAGGGAGGGCATCGATCGCCAACTGCACCTCCTCCAGAGATCTCGCGTGCAGGTACTGACGGAGGTAATTTTTGGACACCTCCAGTGTCGGGCCGATCTGGCATACCTGTCCATCATTGAGCCATATCACCCAGTCGCAAAGATTGCGGATGGCCTGCGTATTATGACTCACAAACAACACCGTCCGCCCTTCTTCACCAACCTCAGCCATCCGCCCCAGACATTTTTTCTGAAACTGCGCATCCCCTACCGCCAAAACCTCATCGACAATCAATATCTCAGGCTCCAAATGCGCGGCAA
>NZ_JCBCBS010000196.1:0-2346 GCF_059864205.1 Pelovirga sp. | reverse complement strand
TGTAGTTCACCGACAGCGTGGGAATAATCCCAAGGCGAAACCTCGATGACCTGGATACGATTGACCACCGCTACCACGTCGCTGGTCTTCCTGGCCAGATCCCCGGCCCAGGTTCGGTAGTCGGCAGAGACGGTACGTCCGTCGAGAAAAACCACGCCTTCTTCGACCTGTACAGCAATGTCTGAAAACCATCCGGTCGCCTCCAGAATTCTGCTCAGGCGGCTGTCGATTGCCCGATCACTGGAGGCTGGCTGAACCTCGATCCGTTCGGCGACCTCGGTAGTCTCCCCGATTAAGGACGCTCTACTTTCCGGGGCAGGTTCCCTTTGGCCAAGAGCGGAACACACAGTAGTGATGATAAATAGCAGCTGGAACACAAGACCCAACCGAACACCATAGAAGCTGGCAGCTCAACTTTCGCAGGCGAAATAATGTCTTAACATGTTGAAATAATTAAACAAAAGCATCACCAACTGTAGTAAAATAGGTTATCGCCAAACAACCTGTCACTTACAAGGAGATGATGCTTTGAATCAGATTGTAGCAGAGACTGTTTCATGTCAAAACCAAATTAATTCTTTCTTTGACAATCAGCGTATCGCACTATTACTGAAGCAAAGCAACATGGCCAAGCAGGCTGGCATTGCACCCGTTGTGGTGATGCGGATGATCTTCAGCCTGGTTTTTACCGGCAAGAATCTTTTCCGCTATCTTCAGGCCGATGCTTCTGGCCGTGAGGTCGGCAAGGACACCATTTATCGCTTCCTCAATTCGGTCAATACCAACTGGCGCAAGTTTCTGCATTTGCTCTGCGTCGCAGTCCTCAACAAAAAAATTCTGCCTTTGACGTCAATCGATACGCCCAAGGTTTTCATTGTTGATGACTCGCTCTACAACCGCAATCGGAGCAAAAATGTCGAGCTTCTGGCGCGTGTCCATGACCATAACGACAATCGTTACTACCGCGGTTTCCGCTTACTGACCCTGGGTTGGTCAGATGGCTCAAGTTATTTGCCGGTCTCGTTCAGTCTGCTCAGTTCTGCTAACCAGAAAAATCGTCTGGCACCCATGGCTAAGGTTGATAAGCGGACCAACGGTTTCAAACGTCGGGCCGAAAGTGTTCGCAAATCCCCCGATATGCTTAAGGAGCTGGTAAAACAAGCTCACGATAGCAGCATCAGGGCCGATTATCTGCTTTTTGACAGCTGGTTCGCTTTCCCTGCGACAATCATTGGGCTGCTCGAACAAAAACAGCAGGTCATCTGCATGCTCAAGTCGGCTAAGACTAAATACGGCTATAAGGGGTTCGACCTCACCCTCAATGAACTTTACAAGAGTGTCCGCAAACGCTGTGGACGGGCGAAGATTCTGGCATCGGCCCTGGTCGAACTAGGTACGGATTCCGACAACGAGACTGTCATGGCCAAAATCGTCTTTGTTCGTGCTCGCGGTACCAAAAAGTGGCTGGCGCTCTTATCGACCGATGTCGAACTGGCCGATGAAGAGATCGTCAAACTCTACAAGCGACGCTGGGATATTGAGGTGTTCTTTAAGATCTCAAAGAGCTATTTGCGCCTTGCAAAAGAGTTTCAGAGTCGCAGTTACGATGCGCTGGTTGCTCATACAACGATTGTGTTTGCCCGCTACATCATGCTGGAGTTAGCCAGACGTTCGACAAGTGACCCGAGAACGCTAGGCACCTTATTTCATGCTGGGTGCGATGAACTGCGGCAAACCAGTTTTACCGAAGCCGTTACTCTGTTGCTGAACACCCTGCAGCAGTTGGTAAAGAGCTTCGGCGACAAAATCGCAGCGCCGGTCGCAGAGGCGCTGGCAGAGTTTATGGCTCGGATACCGAGCCTATTACGGCGGCCGATGCTACTTCCGGCCAGTATATTCTGAAAACTAAAGTGATATCAGTCATTTGTACCGTTTAAGGCGGTGCGAAAGTTGAGACAATAACATGTCAAGCAACAGCGGCAACAACATCTTTATTGCCGGCAGCGGCCATGACAGGATAAGCAGCGGTATCGGGGACAGTATATTCGTTGCCGGAACCGGTACGGGAACCATTATCTCATGGAGCGATTCAAACGATGTTTATCGCTTCGGACGGGGTGCCGGTACGTATCAGATCCGTGATGAAGGCGGCAATGACCGGATTGAGCTGGGAGAGGGCATTGCGCCCGTTGATGTCCTGTTGCGGCGCAATGATTCCGATCTGCTGCTGCAACTTGATACGGGGGAACGGATCACCGTAGAGGAGGTATTTGTCCCTGATACCGGCGAGCTGAATGAAGACCGTGCCATAGAAACCATCCGCTTTGCCGACGGCACCGAGTGGGA
>NZ_JCBCBS010000179.1:0-3914 GCF_059864205.1 Pelovirga sp. | reverse complement strand
TGATGTAGGGCGGGCCGCTTCACACTGTTTGTTTTTGTCGTGGAGGTTGTCCGGAGAGAGTATCCGATCTTTTCTCGGTTGTTGTCTCAGGCCATCCTCCTTTTGGTATAACCACATAATAGTACTGTCAGGCTGTTGCCGGACGGTGCCAACAAGGAGTTTTTATGGCTTATCATAAAGTAGAAGTAAACTTCAATGGTCAACCCCTGACCATTGAAACCGGAAAAATGGCTCGTCAGGCACATGGCGCAGTCATTGTCACCTATGGCGAGACCAAGGTTTTATGTACCGTGGTGTCCGGCCACAGTATCCGCCCCGGTCAGGATTTTTTCCCGCTGACCGTCAACTATTCCGAAAAGTTTTACGCCAGCGGACGCATTCCCGGTTCTTTCTTCCGTCGTGAACGTGGATCGAGTGAGCGTGAAACCTTGATCTGTCGTCTGATTGATCGTCCTATGCGCCCCCTGTTCCCCAAAGGGTACATGTACGAAACCCAGATCATGCCAACGGTTATATCTGCCGACCTGATTAATGATCCGGATACCCTCGCTATGGTTGCCGCATCGGCAGCGGTTGAGGTGTCTGATATCCCCTTCGAGGGGCCGATTGCAGCAGTTCGGGTCGGGCGTGTTGATGGGGAATTTGTCGCCAATCCCACTCTGGAGCAGATGAAGGTCAGCGATGTGGAACTGATTGTTGCCGGTTCCCGCGATGCCGTGATGATGGTGGAAGGAGAATCGAAATTTCTTTCCGAGCAGGAAGTACTCGACGCTATCTTCTTTGGTCACAATGCACTGCAACCGTTGATTGATCTGCAACTGGAACTTGCCAAACTGGTTGGTCAGCAAAAACGTGAATTTGTTGTAGCTGAAAAAGACCCGGTGCTGGTGGACAAGGTGAAAAATCTGGCGGAACCGCGCATTGTTGAAGCGGTTGCTATTCGCAGCAAACAGGAACGCTATGCTGCCCTTGGCGTTATCCGTAATGATGTTAAAGAGCAACTGGCTACAGAATTTGAAGGTCGTTCTGAAGAGATTTCTGCTGCTCTTGGTTCTCTCGAAAAAACTGTCGTGCGTCGTAGTGTTACCCAAGATCGCATTCGTATCGATGGTCGTGGTATGGCAGATATTCGTCCGATCAGCTGCGAGGTCGGGATATTGCCACGCGCTCATGGTAGTGCCCTGTTTACCCGCGGCGAAACCCAGGCTCTGGTTTCCGCTACCCTGGGTACCTCTTCCGATGAACAGCGCATGGATAATGTCCAGGGGATGGAATTCAAGAAATTCATGCTGCACTACAATTTCCCGCCATTCTGTGTCGGTGAAACCAGCATGCGCCTTTTCCCCGGTCGGCGCGAAATCGGTCACGGTATGCTCGCTGAGCGCAGTGCCGCCCAGATTTTACCGGAGCATGAAAAATTTCCCTACACCATGCGGATTGTTTCCGAGGTGCTTGAGTCGAATGGTTCATCTTCCATGGCGTCTGTCTGTGGTGCCTCCATGGCGCTGATGGATGCCGGGGTTCCGGTTTCCGAACCAATCGCCGGCATTGCCATGGGGCTGATCAAGGAAGGTGATGACATTGCGGTCCTGTCGGATATTCTGGGCGATGAAGATCACCTGGGCGATATGGACTTCAAAGTCACCGGCTCGGCACGCGGCATTACCGCATTGCAAATGGATATCAAGATTTCCGGCGTGACCAAGGAGGTTATGCAACAAGCCCTCGAGCAAGCCAAGGCCGGTCGTATTCATATTTTAGCGGAAATGGCCAAAGCCATTTCCGTGCCGCGCACAGAATTGTCCAAGTATGCGCCACAAATCACCAGCATCCGCGTCAAGCAGGATCAGGTGCGTACTGTTATCGGTTCCGGCGGCAAGAATATTCGTGGCATCATTGAAGTGACTGGTTGTTCCATTGATATTCAGGACGACGGCACCATCCACATCGCTTCAGCCGACGGTGCTGCTGCCAAAATGGCAATCAAGATGATCCGCGATCTGACCCAGGAAGCCGAAGTTGACAAGCTCTATATGGGTACCGTCAAGAAAATCATGGAATTTGGAGCCTTTGTTGAAATCTTCCCCGGGACTGATGGCTTGATTCATGTGTCGGAGCTTGCCAACGAACGGGTACGCAATGTAACCGACGTGATCAAAGAAGGAGACCAGGTTCTGGTTAAGTGTATCGGTGTCGATCGCCAGGGCAAAATCAAGCTGTCCCGCAAGGCGGCCCTCGGATCAGAAATGTCCGAAGAAGGTTAATAATCTGCGTCTACAGCAGTAACGATGTTCATCAGCTACGATGGCCGCAGAAGATATCTCTCTTTATGCGGCCATTGTTTATTCAGGGGACTATCTGTGAAAAGTCCGGCGATAGAAATTAAAAGAATAAACCCTTCCGCCCAGTTGCCACGCTATATGACGAGCCTGTCTGCCGGTATGGATATCAGTGCTGAACCTGATGAGCCCATTTTACTGGCACCGGGTGAACGCTGCCTGATCCCAACGGGTATTGCTGTAGCAATACCGCCAGGGTTTGAAATTCAGGTGCGTCCCCGTTCGGGTCTGGCCATTAATCATGGAGTAACTTTGGTTAATACACCAGGTACCATTGATGCTGATTATCGTGGTGAAATTAAGATTATTGTGATCAATCATGGCAGGGATGTCTTTGAAATTAAACCCGGGGATCGTATCGCCCAAATGGTTGTGGCCCCAGTGGTTCAGGCACAACTGATCGAAGTGTCAACTCTGGATTCCACCGAGCGTGGATCTGGGGGCTTCGGACATACGGGCACAGAGCGGACAAACGGATGAGTGAGCAGTCAAAACCTGAAGACCTGATAGATTTCCCTTGCCATTATCAGTTCAAGGCCATTGGTCAGGGTGGAGATAAGTTTCGTCGCGAAGTGATCGAAGCGATAGAACTTCATGCGCCGGTGCCGATGGATTCTGTGCGCAGTCAAGTAAGTCGTCATGGCACATACCAATCGATTTCGGTAATGTTGATTATTTACAATACCACACAGCTAACGGATATTTATGCGGAGCTGAAAAAAGTTCCCGGACTGAAAATGTTGTTATAAGCCAAAGGAGCAGGCTATGTATCTGTCTATTAATCCGGATAATCCGCAGCCTAGACTGATTGTCCAGGTCGTTGAATGTCTGCAGCAGGGGGGAGTTATTGTGTATCCAACCGATACCACCTATGGTATCGGCTGTGATATTTTTAATCGCCGGGCGGTAAAAAAGATTTTTCAGATAAAACAGCGTGACAGCCGCAAGCCTTTTTCCTTTATCTGTAAGGATCTGGCGGAAATTTCCAACTATGCCCAGGTCAGCAATTTTGCATTTAAAATCATGAAGCGCCATCTTCCCGGTCCCTATACCTTTGTGCTTGAAGCCTCCAAGATTGTTCCTGATTCATTGAGTACCAAGCAGAAAACCGTCGGCGTAAGAATTCCCGATAACGCTATCTGTCATGCCATTGTTAATGAACTGGGGCACCCACTGGTGACAACCAGCGCCAATATTGCCGGAGAAACAACACCAGCCGATCCCTACGAAATCAACAACAGTATGGGGCGATTGGTCGATATGGTGGTTGATGGAGGAGTCCTGATGGATGAAGCTTCAACGGTGATCAGCCTGCTTGACGACAAGATTGAGGTTCTGCGTCAGGGATGTGGTGATACCTCCTGGATTGAATAGACTTTATAAGAAACTATCAGGAAAGAAAAAAACCCGACCACAGGTGTGATCGGGTTATTTCTTTTTGGTGCGAAGGCGAGACTCGAAAAGAACTGATAAGCATATAGTATCATTCAATATAAATAAGTTTTAAAATCACCATACCCCTGATATGTACCCCATGTGCAAGGTTTAAGACGGTAGATTTTGCAGTTAAAGCCA
>NZ_JCBCBS010000157.1:0-60641 GCF_059864205.1 Pelovirga sp. | reverse complement strand
CCAGTAGGTACAGCCCGTCAGAATCATAGAGCTTGGATTGTTTGTCTGTGGGCTTGATGTTGCGAACCTTGATATCTGACAGTGCCATTGTTCCACCTCCGTGGACAGGGGTACAAAATCAAAGCGGGGGTACTTTTCTTTGATTAGGGGGTATGCTATACAAAAAAGTACCCCTGAATGTTGCGGATGTCAATGGTTGCGGATGGTCTTATTAGGACGATAGATACAAAAAAACCCGCTGTATTAGCGGGCTTCCTGTTCTTCTTTGGACTTTTCTGAATCCTTAAATGGTGCCGAAGGCGAGACTCGAACTCGCACGACCAGTTGGTCACCACCCCCTCAAGATGGCGTGTCTACCAGTTCCACCACTTCGGCAAGCGCAGATTTTATACTGAATTGTTTCTTTTCTTGTCAACTAAAAACTACTACATCTCGATACTGTTACTGCGGTGTTGCACCACCTGCCGGCGAGGAGGGAGCACTCGTTGCGGGGGCAGTTACTGTTCCCGGCATAATGGTTTTAGATGCTGATGAACCATAGTAGTACGCTAGAGAAAGACTGGTCAGCATGAAAATAACAGCGACGGTGGCTGTTATTTTTGTCATAACATTTCCTCCGGTCGATCCGAACATGGTCTGACTGCTGCCGGCTCCAAAAGACGCACCAGCCTGTGCGCCTTTGCCCATCTGCAACAATACAATAACGATCAGGGCAATAGAAACCAGAATATGTATACCAATCAAAACGGTGATCATGAAAATGTTTCCTCCATTTCATCTACGCAACCGCAGAAAACTATCATAAACATCCTTGTCGATGCAAATGTTTGTTTTGCAATTCTTCTACTTTTCTTCAAGCCTCTTCTTAAGGCCTATACCAGAAGAGGTAAAGCTTGTCTCATATAGAGGTTGACATGCTCTGTCTGCAATGATAGAACCCTATTCTATTTTTACTGGAGTCATCTGCTATGGTAAAGAAATTAATTGGTCGTAAATTAAAAGCTTCACGTCTGAAAAGAGATAAAACAATTCAGGAGCTTGCAGGTCTTTCGCGGGTATCATCAAACATGATTTCACGCATTGAGCGTGGCTTGACAACGCCCTCTGTCGAAATTTTGATGAAGCTTGCTGACGCTCTTGGCGTCAGCTTGAGCTACTTTGTTGAAGAGGCGGAAAAGGGAAGCAGTGTTGTCTTTACGCCGGCCGGCCGTGGAGAGCCGGTTTTTTTCTTTGAAGATAAACATAGAATCAGCAGTTTAATGAAGGGGTTGCGCGATCCTGGTTTTTCTGTATTTGTCGACACCCTCGAACCTTTTTGTGACAGTGGCGAAGGAGGAATGATTCATTCCGGCGAGGAATTTGCCATGGTTCTTGAAGGGGGCCTTGAATTTTATATTGAAGACAACATGTACCTGCTGGGCGAGGGCGATTCTATAGCCTTCAAAGCATCTATCCCTCATCGATGGAGTAATAACCGTGCCGGCCGCACAAAGGTCCTCTGGGTGGTGTCTCCACCACCGAATGTTTGATTTCAAAAATGGAACAAGCGTATGCAGATAAAAAAAATCGTCGGTAAAAAACTCAAAGAGATCCGCCTGAAACAGGATATGACTATTCAAGTTTTAGCGGAAAGGTCACAGGTTTCTTCCAACATGATTTCGCGCATCGAACGTGGTTTGACAACACCATCGGTAGAAATTTTGATGCGACTGGCGTCGGTTTTTGACAAAAGCATCAACTTTTTTGTAGAAGATGTCAGCACTTCCCATGAAGTTGTTTTTACTCGTCCCGGTGAACGTGACAAAACCGTTTACGACGACGAATACAATATGCATACGGAATCTTTCACGTCGAGATTGCGCGATCCACAATTCATGTCATTTTACTGTACTGTCCAAAAAGGCGGGCAGAGTGGTTACAAAAATATGTACCATCCGGGTGATGAACTGATTTATGTTCTTGAAGGGCAACTTAGGATGACTATCGTTGATGAGGAATATATTCTCAACAGCGGTGACAGTCTGTGTTTTAAATCACATTTGCCCCATCGTTGGGAGAACAGCGGCGATGCTGATGCCAAAGTTATTTGGACCTTGTCGCCCTTTACAATAATTTGATTGATGGTTGAGAATCGCCGCAACTTGATGTATAGTCTCAAGAAATCCGCCCATCCCACAGATGCCATGATTCCTTAAGGGGGGTGTCAATGAATAAATCTGAACTGGTTGAGGCTTTATCGCAGAAAAAAAATCTCACCTATAAAAAGGCTGAGCAGATTGTCAATCTCATTTTCGATTCGATGACCCAATCCCTGGTAGATCGTAACCGTATCGAAATAAGGGGTTTTGGCAGTTTTTTGGTCAAGGACTATAAGTCCTACATGGGTCGTAATCCAAAAACCGGTGAAATTATCAAGGTTGAGGAAAAAAAACTCCCTTTTTTCAAGGCCGGCAAGGGATTGCGTGAGCGGGTAGATAGCTGATTGCCCCATCGCAATGATCCTGTGTCTGACCGCTTCCCAATCGGGCCCAATCACTGCTGTGATCGGGCCTTGTTGTTTTTTATCGGTTCAACACGGGGTAGGGCTTAACATGCAAAGTGGGTACTTGATAAGTATGTTGTTTTTTATCTGTCTCGCATTTTTTTATGGAGATTTTTACCATGCTGCATCTTTACAAAGGCATAACACCGCGCCTGCATGATACGGTTTTTCGTGTTGGTTCGAGTGAGATCATTGGTGACGTCGAAATAGGTGAATTTTCCAGCCTCTGGTACCATGTTGTGTTGCGTGGCGATGTTAACCATATCCGCATTGGTAATCGTACCAACATTCAGGACGGTTCTGTTGTCCACGTGACAAACAAAACCCATCCGACGATTATTGGCAACGATGTGACCATTGGTCACAATGTTACTTTGCACGGTTGCACTATTGGCAATCGCTGCCTGATTGGCATGGGAGCCATTGTCATGGATGGCGTTGTGATAGAAGATGATGTCATGATTGCTGCCGGCGCCCTGGTTACGCCAGGAACTCACGTACCTTCCGGCACCCTTTTTGCGGGTTCTCCTGCTCGTTGTAAAAGAAGGTTGACAGAGGAGGAAGTTGCCTTTCTTCTGCAATCTGCTAACAATTATCTCGAGTATGTGAAAACCTACGAAATCTAAACCCCTTATCTGTCGTGGCGGGTGCCCTGTGAATAATGTGAATCTGGACGGACTTAAAGATAGTCCCCTTTTTAAGGGCCTGGCTGCGAAAGAAATGGAATTATTTGGTACATTTCTTACGCCCCAGCAGATTTCCGCCGGCAAAACCATCTATATCGAAAACATGACGGGTGAGTCTTTATATCTGCTCAGCAAGGGGGCGGTTCGTATTTCACAGATGCTGGCGGAAGGTGATGAACAGACCCTGGTAATCCTTGGCCCTGGTGACACCTTTGGCGAACTGGCGGTTATTGATGGTGGACCGCGCGCAGCGACGGCGCGTGTTGTCGAAGATGTCAGTCTTTTTGCACTGCTGCGCAAAGACTATTATCAGCTCTGCAATAACAATCCGCGTCTGGGCATGCAGTTGACGTTGAACCTCTTCCGCTCCTTCAGTGAACGCCTGCGGCGCTCTAAACAGGATTATCGTAATATGTTGATTGCCAGCATCAACAGAAAAAAACAGTGATCTTCCGTTCTGCAGGATAAACCTGGAAGGGCGCCTTTAGTGGCTCCCTTTTTTTTGATTTGGCCCTGGCTTTTTTCAACCTTTTCGCACAGATGCTTAACCACGGAGACACAATGTCTGTCTTGCTTAACCAGCAGTTGATGTTCGGTTTAATTGGCGGCCTTGGGTTGTTTCTTTTCGGCATGAAAATCATGTCGGAAGGGTTACAAAAAATTGCCGGCGAAAAAATGCGGCAGATTTTAGCGGTCTTGACCAATCATCGGCTGGTTGCGGCCCTGGTTGGGGTCGGGGTTACGGCTCTTATTCAATCTTCCAGCGCAACCACAGTCATGGTGGTCGGCTTTGTCAATGCCGGTCTGCTCACCCTGATGCAGGCCATCGGAGTGATCCTGGGGGTCAATATTGGATCTACCATCACCGCCCAGATCATCGCCTTTAATGTCACTCAATATGCTTTGCCGGCTATTGGTTTTGGCGCAGCGTTAAGACTCTTCAGCAAAAAAAGACGGGTCAGTTATTTTGGTGAGGTGGTGCTCGGTTTCGGCCTGGTTTTTTTCGGCCTGGCCATCATGCGTCAGGGGTTTGATCCGTTACGTTCCAGTGAAGGATTTCAGCAGATTTTTATGCTGATTGGTGACTACAAATCTCTGGGCATACTGATTGGTGCTATCGTGACTATCATTGTTCAGAGTAGTACCGCCACCCTTGCTCTTACTCTGGCCCTGGCCACATCGGGTCTCATTACCTTTGACGCCAGTGTTGCCTTGATTCTGGGCGAAAACATCGGCACCACCATCACCGCCAATATCTCCGCTATCGGCACCAATATTGCTGCGCGCCGGGCGGCTTTTGCTCACTTTTTATTCAATGTTATCGGCGTGATTCTGATGCTGATTTTTTTCCAGCTTTATCTGAAGTTGATCACAGCGATAACCCCGGGAGAAGCCGACTTTGTTGTCCAGACCCAGGCACAGGCAGAGCTGTACGCTACTCCTGTGGGTGACAAACCCCACATCGCGCGCTACATCGCCAATGCTCATACCTTGTTCAATGTGATCAACACCCTCATTTTTCTGCCCTTTATTGGGGTGCTGGCTAAAATTTCGACCTATTTTATCCGTGGCGAAGGGCGGCAAGAGGTTATTCAGGTAAGGTTTATTGATGACCGGGTTCTTAATACTCCTCCCATTGCGATTGGTCAGGCACGCCGCGAAACCCGGCGCATGGCTCAACTTGCTTTTACCATGCTTGAGGAAACTAATCACTTTCTTGATGATAATGATGTACGACGTATTCCGGAACTGGAGAAAAATGAGGCAACCCTTGATCTCCTTCAACAGGAGATAATGAACTTTCTTGCCAAACTCTCACATCGCTCCATCTCTGCTGACACCTCTGTACAGATCAAAAAGCTGATGAATATCGTTGATCATTTAGAACGTATTGGTGATCACTGTCAGACTCTGTGGGAATTGAACACTCGTAAAATTAACGACAGAATCAAGTTTTCTCATACTGGTGTCAATGAGGTTGCTGCTATTGCTGACCGCGCCTACGAATTTTTACGTTTTATTATTGATGCGATGGAACATGATAAAAGGGAAATCGTTCAGCAGTCTATTGACTATGAAGATAGCATTGATGCCCTGGAAGAATCTTTGCGCATGAACCATATTACTCGCCTAAATACTGGTGAGTGTGCCGTTCAGCCGGGGCTGATCTTTATCGATATGCTTCAGTGTTACGAAAAGATCGGCGATCATACCTTCAAAATTTCTGACACCCTGACAAGCGACTAACGATGCAAGCTACCGTTGATATTGGCAGCAATACCGTCAGAATGCTTGTTGGTAGCTGTGACGCCGGTCGTTTGCAGCCACGCCTTTATGAACGCCGCATCACCCGACTGGGTGGTGGTTTTTCTGTGAAAATGGGACTGTCTGCCACCGCCATGGCGAGAACCCTTGCCGCTCTGAAAGAATTTTCGACTATTCTTGAACAACATCAGGCACAGTGCCTGCGAGCAGTCGGCACGGCCGCACTGCGTCGGGCTGTAAACCGCCAACAGTTCATTGAACAGGTTTTTCAGCATACAGGGCTCAGCATCGACGTGATTGATGGTGTCGAAGAGGCGCAACTAGCTGCCATCGGCGTACTGTCAGCCATCAGCCCACACCCTGGGAATGCGGTTATCTTTGATATCGGCGGTGGCAGTACCGAGCTTATTATTGTCATTGACGGACGTGTCTGCGTTCAGCAGAGCTATCCGTTTGGAGTGGTACGCCTTGCCGAAGAATACGACCCACACCAGCAAGAACAGACAATTGCTGCTATGCTGACTGATTTTCGCAGCCTATTCCAACACCAACTTTCATCTTCTCAGCCCATAGAATTGATCGGCACAGCAGGTACAATGACCACCCTGGCGGCTATTGATCTTGGTATGATCCACTATGACCCGACCGCGATCAATAACCACCGACTATCCCTGGCCTGGATGCACACCCTCTATGATCAGCTTGTAACCTTGTCGGCTATTGATCGTGAGCAGTTAGCGGGAATGGAGCAGGGCAGGGGGGATCTGATTCTTCCCGGTTTGCGGACAGCCACAGTGATTGCCGAAGCCCTTGGTGTCACTCACCTTAAAGTTGCTGATGCCGGCCTGCTCGAAGGAGTCTTTTTGGCTGCATGTCGTGATTGACAGATGTTCGAGCATTGCCTATTATCGCCATTCCATTTTTCTCCATCAACCTCTCAATTACTCAAATTACCAAGGCTGATCATGAATAAAGTTCTGCTCTCTGGAAACGAAGCGATTGCCCGGGGAACGTATGAGGCAGGCGCATTGGTCGCTTGTGCCTATCCCGGTACCCCCAGTACCGAAATCCTCGAAAACATGACGCGCTATAAGGAAGTTAAATCATCCTGGGCACCGAACGAAAAGGTCGCCCTCGAAGTTGGTATTGGTGCCTGTTTTGGTGGTGCCAGAGCCCTGGTGTCGATGAAACACGTTGGGGTTAATGTGGCTGCCGACCCTCTGTTTACCCTCACCTATACCGGTGTGCGCGGCGGTCTGGTGCTGGTTACTGCTGACGATCCGGAGCTGCATTCATCGCAGAACGAACAGGATAACCGTAACTTTGCCAAATTTGCCAAGATGCCGATGTTCGAACCGGCTGACAGTCAGGAAGCCCTTGATTTCACCAAGCTGGCCTTTGAGGTGAGTGAACAGTTCGATACACCGGCTTTTTTACGCAGTACGACGCGGATTTCTCACTCCAAGTCGGTCGTTATTTTGGGTGAGCGCCCGCAAAACATTCCGACCCCAAGCCTTGAGCGCAATCCTGCCAAACTGGTAATGCTCCCCGGCAATGCCCGTAAGCGTCACTACGATGTCGAGGAACGTATCCTTAAATTGGAAGAGTGGGGTTGCAGTCAGTCATTCAACCGGGTTGAAAAGGGCAAAGGGGAGGTTGGTGTTATCACCTCCGGAGTTTCTTATCAGTACGTCAAAGAGGTGCTGCCCGATGCTGATGTTCTCAAGCTTGGCATGGTTTATCCTCTGCCCAAACAACTGATCCGTGACTTTGCTGCCAAGTACACAACTCTCTATGTGGTTGAAGAACTGGACCCCTTCATTGAAGAACAGGTTCAGGCCATGGGTATTCCTGTTATCGGCAAAGCGAAAATTCCCATCTGTGGTGAATTAACCCCCGGGCGTCTGGCCAAAGGGCTTTTCGGTACCGCATTGCCGGATGAAAGTTCAACCCAACATCTGCCCCCGCGGCCACCTAACATGTGTCCGGGTTGCCCGCATCGCGGGGTTTTTATGGAGTTGAATCGCGCCAAAGCTTATGTTACCGGTGATATCGGCTGTTATACCCTGGGCTTTATGCCGCCCCTGTCGGCCATGGATACTTGTGTCTGTATGGGTGCAAGTATCGGTAACGCCACAGGTATCAGCAAGGTATTAAGTGAAGAGGAACAACGCAAGGTCGTTGCCGTTATTGGCGATTCGACCTTCCTGCATACCGGTATCAATGGTTTGATGGACATGGTTTACAATAATTCCACGGCCACTGTGATTATTCTCGACAATCGCATCACTGCCATGACCGGTCGCCAGGAAAATCCGGCTTCCGGTTACACCCTCGACAACAATCCGGCTTTTCGTGTCGATTTGGAACAACTCTGTCGCGCTGTTGGCGTGGAGCATGTGCGGATTGTCGATCCCTATAACATTGCCCTGACGCGCAGAACCCTGCGTGAGGAGATGGCCCGGCCGGAAGTTTCCGTCATCATCACCACCAGACCGTGCGTTTTGGTGCCCAGAGACAATCTTGAGCGGCGTCCGTCACTCTATGTCGACCATGACGTCTGTACCGGCTGCAAAGCCTGCCTGCGCCTGGGATGTCCTGCTATCGCCTGGGACGAAACCAGTAAAAAATCTAATATCGACAGGATCATCTGCGTTGGTTGCAAGGTCTGCCAGCAGACCTGCGGCTTTAACGCTTTCAAGGAAATAGAGGCCTGATAAGATGAAGACAACTAATATTCTTATTGCCGGGGTGGGTGGTCAGGGCATCCTGCTTGCCAGCGAGGTGCTGTCTGAAGTCTGTCTGATGGCGGGACTTGACGTTAAGAAAAATGAGATCCACGGCATGTCCCAGCGTGGTGGCAGTGTCGTTTCCCATGTGCGCTATGGCGAAAAAGTTTACTCGTCGATTATCCCGGAAGGAGAGGTTGACATTATTTTCAGCTTTGAATTAATGGAGACCTGTCGCTATCTGCCTTTGCTGCGCAAGAACGGTCGCGTTGTGGTGAACGACTGGAAGATCGCTCCACCTTCTGTTGCTCTGGGTAAGCAATCTTATCCGGAGAATCTAATTGCTACAATTGAGCAGCAATTTCCCTTAACAACCGTGGTTGACGGCCTGACCCTGGCGCTGGAAACCGGCAACGCTAAAACCGTCAACACAGTACTGCTGGGCGCGCTGTCCAATATTCTCGATTTTGACCATGAGATGTGGTTGATTGCTCTGAAAAAAATGGTTCCGGAAAAACTGGTTGATATCAATCTTCAAGCGTTTGCGGCAGGACGCGGAACCAACAGCTAGAAAAGTGGACAGGGAGAATCCGGATGATTTGGAACGATGATTTTGAAACATTGCCCAGAGAAGCAATTGAATCGCTACAGTTGCGCCGCCTGCAACAAACGCTGGAACGGGTTTACGCTACCGTCCCTTTTTATCGTAAGGCATTTGATCAGCTCGGGGTCAAACCAAAAGATATCAAAAAGCTCGAAGATTTGCAGCGCCTGCCTTTTACCTTAAAAAAGGATATGCGTGACAACTACCCTTACGGGCTTTTTGCTGTACCATTGGAACAGATTGTCCGTATTCATGCCTCTTCGGGGACGACCGGCAAGCCCACGGTTGTCGGCTACACCAAACGCGACATCGAAACCTGGACAGAACTGATGGCGCGCTCATTTTACGCTGCCGGTGCTCACAAAGGTGATGTCATTCATAACGCCTACGGTTATGGTTTGTTCACCGGAGGCCTGGGGGCCCACTATGGTGCTGAGCGCATCGGGGCCTCGGTCATTCCCATGTCGGGCGGCAACACCAAAAAGCAGTTGATGATCATGCAGGATTTTGGTTCCACAGTGCTGACCTGCACGCCGTCTTATAGCCTGTTTCTTGCTGAAGTCGCAGCAGAAGAGGGGATCGATATCCGCAAGCTCAAGCTAAAAGTCGGTATCCTCGGTGCTGAACCCTGGAGTGAAAAGATGCGCCAGGAAATCGAGAGTAAGCTCAACATAAAAGCGATTGATATTTATGGATTATCTGAAATTCTTGGGCCTGGCGTCGGTATTGAGTGCATCGAAGCTCAGAATGGTTTGCATGTCTGGGAAGATCACTTTCTACTGGAAATTATTAATCCCGAAACCCAGGAGGTATTGCCGGACGGTGAAAAAGGTGAACTGGTCATCACCACCATCACCAAAGAGGGGATACCTCTGATCCGTTACCGAACCCGCGATATTACCTGTCTGACCCGTGAACCCTGTATCTGCGGCAGAACCCATGCGCGTATCGAGCGACTTAGCGGGCGCAGTGATGACATGCTGATTATTCGTGGGGTCAATGTCTTCCCCAGTCAGATCGAGTCCGTACTGTTCACCATCAAGGGGATTGAACCCCATTATCAGTTGCTGGTTGATCGTGAAGGGACCCTGGATACACTTGAAGTATTGGTTGAGGTTGACGAGCAGACATTTTCCGATGAGGTACGTAAGCTGCAGCAACTATCAGGACTGATTCAAAAACAGATCAAGGATCTGCTCGGTGTTACCTGCAAGGTACGGCTGGTTGAACCCAAAACCCTGGCACGCAGTGAAGGCAAGGCGCAGCGTGTTATCGACAACCGCACTAAAATTACATCATGACCAAGGAGCAAGCCATGAAAGTCGAGCAGATTTCGGTTTTTATAGAGAACAAATCGGGTCGCCTGGCAGAAGTTTCCGGTGTGCTGGGTGATGCCAATGTCAATATTCGTGCACTGTCGTTGGCAGACACCTCTGATTTCGGCATCCTGCGGCTGATTGTCGATGACAGTGAAAAAGCCCTCAGTGTCCTGCGTGACAAGCATTTTACCGTTAATAAAACCGAAGTTATCGGGGTGGAAGTTCCCGACAGGCCCGGGGGATTGTCATCGATTTTAAAAATTCTCGACAATAACCAGATTAACGTCGAATACATGTACGCCTTTGTTGAGCGCTCGGGCAGCAATGCCGTGATTATCTTTCGCTTTGATAATGTTGACCAGGCCATTGCGGTATTGCTTAAAAACGGTGTCAATATCCTTGATGGTAAAAAAATAATATCGATATAGCTTTTAGTTAAGCAAGTATAGTGAAAGTGAATTATCATCAATGCCTGATCACCATTTAATCTGGAACACTGAAGCGGAGTGCCTGCCGCGCGAGCAAATTGAGCGCTTACAGCTGGAGCGCCTGCTGCAAACCCTGCAGCTGGTGAGTGACAATGTTCCCTGTTATCAACATAAATTCAAGGGTTGTGGTTTCAAGCCTGGTGACCTTAAAACGCTGGATGACATCCAGCATCTGCCATTCACCAGCAAGGAAGATCTGCGTCTGAACTATCCTTATGGCATGTTTGCTGTTCCTATGCGTGATGTTGTGCGTATCCACTCATCATCCGGGACCACCGGCAAGCCGACCGTCGTGGGCTACACCAAACGGGATATCAGTACCTGGACAGAGCTGGTAGCGCGCTTTATGACCGCCGCCGGGGTCACCCGCGAAGACATTGTCCATATCGCCTTTGGTTATGGTTTGTTTACCGGCGCTTTTGGTCTGCATTACGGCTCAGAGGCGATTGGTGCCTCAGTGATACCGATCTCCGGCGGCAACACCGATAAACAGATTATGATCATGCAGGATTATCGTTCTTCCGCACTGGTTTGTACGCCATCTTATGGCCTGACAATTGCTGATCGACTGGAGAAAAAGGGGATCGATCCGGCGAGTCTGGCGTTGCGTGTCGGGCTGTTCGGAGCCGAACCCTGGAGCGAGCAGATGCGTTGTGAACTGGAAACTCGCCTGGGAATTATCGCAACCGACAATTATGGGTTGTCGGAAATCATGGGGCCTGGTGTTGCCGGCGACTGCAGGTTAAAGCGCGGAATGCACCTGGCAGAAGATCACTTTATCTTTGAAATCATCGACCCTGACACGGGCCAGGTCCTGCCAAAAGGCTCTAAAGGGGAATTGGTTATTACTAGTCTGACCAAACAGGCCTTTCCCATGATCCGTTATCGCACCCGTGATATTACCCGAATTCATTACGATCACTGCGATTGTGGACGCACCCTGGCGCGAATGGAAAAAACCTGCGGCCGTACCGATGATATGCTGATTATCAAGGGGGTCAACGTATTTCCAACCCAGATTGAGGAAGTGTTGCTGCAGATTGAAGGGTGCCAGCCGCATTACCAACTGATTGTTGATCGTGTTAATAATTCAGATCAATTGGAAGTGCAGGTCGAAGTGAATGAGCACATCTTCTTTGATGAAATGAAGCGTCAGCGCCAATTCGTAACCGAAGCGGAAAAACGACTGGCAACGGTTCTCGGTGTCAGTGCCAAGGTCAAACTGGTCGAACCTTCATCCATTGTTCGTCATGAAGGCAAAGCCAGCCGCGTTATCGATAAACGCAAGCAATAGCCGGTGACTTTAGCCGTCAAATTTCTTGACATGCGCAGGTCAATCACTGATAATGCGCCTCGCTGTCAATAACGGGATGTGGCGCAGTCTGGTAGCGCACTTGACTGGGGGTCAAGGGGCCGCTGGTTCAAATCCAGTCATCCCGACCAATAAAAAAAGGATCACTTCACAAAAGAGGTGGTCCTTTTTTTTATGAATCATTTTACCCCCAAAAAGAGCGTACCTGTAGGGAGTTGAACTTTTATATACAATTATAGTTAGTGTGTCGCATAATATATATTATGTAAACTAATGTGCCGGTTTGGTGAATGGGTCATTTTAGCCGACACTGGCAAGCTCAAGACGACTCCCCCAGCGCTTGATCAGTTCTTCTCTTACCGGTCGGGCTTCTGGTGTGGTCAAGCGGTCGGTCTGCTCGACATAATCAAATGCTGCCTGCCTTGCTGCCTCAAGAATTGATACGTCTCGCGTCAGACTGGCGACCCGAAAGTCCGGCAAACCGGCCTGTCTGGTTCCAAGGAAATCTCCAGGTCCCCGAATCTGCAGGTCAGCTTCGGCGATTTTAAAACCGTCTTCCGTTTTGATCATAACGTCCAATCGTTTTTGGGCATCCTCGCTGTAATGTTCGGACGGAATCAGAATGCAGTAGCTCTGCTCAGCGCCACGGCCAACGCGTCCACGCAACTGATGCAACTGCGCCAGGCCAAAACGATCGGCATGTTCAATGACCATCAAAGTAGCATTGGGCACATCAACTCCCACCTCAATCACGGTTGTCGCCACCAGTATCCTGATGTCACCCGCACGAAAAGCGTTCATGACCACTTCCTTGTCTGCGCTTTTCATTTTGCCGTGGAGCAATCCGATCTGATCTTCAGGGAATATCTCACTGAGTTGTTGCGCGGCAATGGTTGCCGCCTGCAGATCACTTTTCTCTGAATCTTCAACCAAGGGATAAACAATGTAGGTCTGGCGACCTTTTTTGAGTTCTTCCCGGATAAAATCATGGGCTTTGGAGCGATTGCGCTGGTGAATTATCTTTGTTGAAACGGGTTTTCTGCCGGGCGGCAGTTCATCAATGACCGAAACGGACAGATCACCATAGAGGGTCATGGACAGGGTTCGCGGAATCGGCGTCGCCGTCATCACCAGGATATCCGGGTTGTTCCCTTTGGTTTTAAGGATGCCGCGCTGGCGCACCCCGAAACGATGCTGTTCATCGATAATACCAAGTCCAAGTTGCTGAAATTCAACGTTTTCCTGCAGTACGGCATGGGTTCCGGCAACCAGATCTATTGCTCCGGCAGCGATTCCAGCGTAACATTTTTTCTTTTCTGCCTGACTGGAGCTCCCCTGCAACAGACAGCAGGTCAGCCCCAACCTCTCCAGCCAGGGGACAAAGGTGCGAAAATGCTGTTCAGCCAGGATCTCCGTCGGCGCAACAACGGCAACCTGGAAGTTGTTTTCGATAGCAATCAGCGCCGCCATCAATGCCACAATCGTTTTGCCGCTGCCAACATCTCCCTGTAACAGGCGATTCATGGGGTGCGGAGCAGCCATGTCCTCTTTGATTTCGCCAAGCACCCGACGTTGCGCTGCTGTCAGCTTAAAGGGCAGGATCCTGCTTAATGGCAGCGTGTATTTGTGCGAACAGGGCATGATGCTCCCCTGCTCCAGTTGCACCCCTGCCCTTTTTAACGCCAGCCCCGCTTCCAGATAGAAAAACTCATCAAAAACAAGGGACTTACGACTTAAGTGACGCCCTTCTTCCAACTCCTTGAGGTTGGACTGCTTGTCAGGCCAGTGGACCTGGCGGAGGGCTTCCGGGCGATCGAGAAGATGGTATTTTTTTCGGATGGAATCAGGGGTGGTTGCCGGCAGATAGTGGGCGTAATCGCGGATCAGTGGAAACCAGATCGAGCGTATCTGCTTCTGGCTGATCCCTTCGGTTAAAGGGTATACCGGGACAATGCGACCAAAAGAAACAGGATCTTTACGGCTCAACAACGCCATGTCATCAGCGTCCTGGATCAGTTCGGAATCAGGATGATGGATTTCACGGGTGGCGCCAAAACGTTTGACCTCACCGATAAAAATGGCGGTCTGTCCGATTGGAAAACGCTTTTGCAGCCAGATTTTGCGATAAAAAAACCATTTTAGCGAGATGGTCCCACTGTCATCACCGACAATGACTTCATAAATGCGTCGCGATGTGCGTTTGCTTTGGGACTCGCCGGAAGCAAGCACAGTGCCCTTGAACACGTCAGGGGATCCGTCGCTTAGCTGGCGAATTGATTTTAGTTGGCGGCGGTCTTCGTAACGATGCGGCAGATGATAAAAAGCATCTTCAAGGCTAGCCAAGCCAAGCTTTTGTAAACGGGATTGTACTTTCGGGCCAACGCCGGTCAGCAGGATTAAGGGCTGGGATAAGATCCTGGCCGGATCTGAAGCTGTCCGATCAGGCATAATGGCTAGATATCACTCACTGGTCTGGTTCAAGGCTGCCAGCAATTTGTCAATATCAATTCCATGGGCATGAGCGCCCTGAGCAAGGGTTTCGGTCGAGGCCCCCAAACAACCGACGCAACCTAAGTTAAAGTTAGAAAGAATTTGCGCAGCGTCGGGATAAATCTGCAGCAGTTGATCAAAGGTCATATCCTTGGTAACAGGCTGATTCATAGAAAACCTCCGGCGATAATAACGAATTTTCAAATTCTCCCAAAAAAAATGCGAAAAAGCAAGGTGTCCGGCCCGACCATGCCATTTAGCAACCTGATTAGCACCGATCTTCCGTTCTACTCTGAAAAGTCGTCACTCTCGCGAAATCGGGAGTCCAGGGATCTGAGCAACCCCCCTGGATAACCGCCTTCGCGGGTATGACGTGCATTGTCGTTAAACACAGCGGAAGATCAGTACTAATCAGATTAAGCAAAATATTTCAGATAAGTGATCAACGCTGATTAAATATAGACAACACGGGTAATCTCATAGACACGCACACCTGATGGCACGACAATAGTGACTTCTTCGTCGACGCTGTGGCCGATCAGAGCTTTGCCAACCGGTGAAGTTATGGATATTTTGCCATCCTTGATGTCGGCTTCATCTTCACCAACAATCTGGTATGTTGCTTCTTTTTCGGTATCGATATCAAAGACAGTGACGGTCGCACCAAAAACAATTTTATCACTTTTGATGATGGCCGGATCAATTACCTGAGCTCGGGCAATTTTGTCGTTTAATTCCTGAATACGCCCCTCGACAAACCCCTGCCGCTCTTTGGCCGCATCGTATTCAGCATTTTCCGACAAATCGCCATGACCACGAGCTTCCGCTATATCCTGAACTACCTTGGGTCGTTCAACCCGAACCAGGGTTTTTAATTCTTCCTGCAGGCGACGATGCCCCTCTACGGTCATTGGAACCGAATTACCCATGTCTCTCGCTCCTAAAAAAAACAGCGGGCGGTGATTCACCGCCCACTGGTTAATTAAGTGTGTATTGTTGTTATAGATACTGATAATACTCTTGCAGGGGTTTAACGTCAAGGGTTTCTCGCTGCATCGCCAGTACCCCATCGGTAACCGCGTTAATTCCGGCAACGGTGGTAAAGTAGGCAATCTCATTCATCAGAGCGGCACGCCTGATGGAGTAGGAATCGGCCACCGAAGCAGCACCTAATGTGGTGTTGAAAACCATGGTGAATTCACGATTTTTAATGGCATCAACGCAGTGTGGCCGCCCCTCTTTGACCTTGTTGATATTGCTGACCTCAATCCCGTGATCGCTGAAAAACTGTGCTGTGCCCGCAGTTGCAACAATCTTGAAGCCGGCGCTTGCCAGGCGTTTGATGGCATCTAGAGCAGGTCGTTTGTCAGCGTCCTTGACACTGACAAAAACGGCTCCTGTCGTCGGCAACTTTACCCCCGCTGCTATCTGTGCCTTTGCAAAGGCGCGACCAAAGTCGAAGTCGATGCCCATGACCTCACCGGTTGATTTCATTTCCGGTCCCAACAGGGTGTCAACCCCGGGGAACTTGACGAAGGGGAAAACCGCTTCTTTAACGGAAATATAAGGGGGGATAATTTCACCTGATATCCCCTGCTCTGCCAACGACTGCCCTGCCATAACCAGCGCCGCAATTTGGGCCAGCGGTCGACCAGTAGCTTTGGAGACAAAAGGCACAGTACGACTGGCGCGTGGATTGACCTCCAGCAGATAGATGGCGTTGTCCTTGATGGCATACTGGATGTTCATCAGGCCGACAACCTTCAACTCCAGCGCCAGCTCCCGGGTTTGCCGACGAATTTCTGCAAGCAATTGCTGGGACAAGGAAATGGTCGGCAATGCACAGGCTGAATCGCCGGAATGGATGCCGGCTTCTTCAATGTGCTGCATAATTCCGCCGATGACCACATCGACACCATCAGCGATCGCATCGACATCCACTTCAATGGCATCCTGCAGGAATTTATCAATCAAGATAGGATGTTCGGGAGAGGCTGCCACCGCAAACTTCATGTAATTGCGCAGACGCTCGACATCATAAACAATTTCCATCGCGCGGCCGCCGAGCACGTAGGAAGGGCGAACCACCACCGGATAGCTGATTCGCTCGGCAATGACCTCGGCTTCTTCACAGGAGCGGGCAATGCCATTGTCCGGTTGCAGCAGTTCAAGCTTGTTGAGCAGGGCCTGAAAACGCTCTCGATCTTCGGCCCGGTCGATGGCATCCGGAGATGTGCCGATCACCGGCACACCGGCCTGTTCAAGGGCAACAGCGAGTTTTAACGGTGTTTGACCACCATACTGGACAATCACCCCTTCGGGTTTTTCAATGGCAACAATTTCAAGCACATCCTCCAGGGTCAACGGCTCAAAGTAAAGACGATCAGAGGTATCATAATCGGTAGAAACCGTTTCCGGGTTACAGTTAACCATAATGGTTTCAAAACCCGCCTTAGCCAGGGCAAAAGCGCCATGGACACAGCAGTAGTCGAATTCAATGCCTTGACCGATGCGGTTCGGGCCGCCACCTAAAATGATGATCTTGCGTTTGTCGGTAGGCTCCGCTTCACACTCGGTTTCATAAGTTGAATAAAAGTAGGGTGTGTAGGCTTCAAATTCAGCACCACAGGTATCCACGCGCTTGAACACCGGACGAATCTCATGAGCGTGCCGATACTGACGCACACTTGTTTCCGAACTGTTCAGCAGGGTAGCCAGGCGTCGGTCAGAAAAACCGTACTGTTTGGCCTGACGCAACAGATCGCTAAAGTCAGGGTTGTCTTCGTTCGTCGGCAACTTGCCGGCAAGCAGATCCCCTTCCATGTGAATCAGTTGGGCGATGTTGGAAACGAACCAGGGATCGATTCCGCTGAGTTGATAGATTCTGTCAACGCTAAAACCGGCGCGCAGGCCATCCGCCAGATACCAGATCCGTTCCCAGCCGGGAACCTGGAGCTTATTGCAGATCAGCGCTTGTTGTTCCTCGGTTAAGGGTGTTTTATAGTCCGCCGGAGCGGCAAAAATACGACTTTCCAAGCCATAAGAGCCAATCTCCATGGAACGCAAGGCCTTGTGAAAGCTCTCTTTGAAGGTGCGACCGATAGCCATTGCCTCCCCCACCGATTTCATCTGGGTGGTCAGGGTTGCATCAGCCTGGGGAAATTTTTCAAAGGTAAAACGGGGAATCTTGGTGACAACATAATCGATGGTCGGCTCAAAGGAGGCCAGGGTTTCTCTGGTGATATCGTTATAAATTTCATCCAAACGATAACCGACCGAGAGTTTGGCAGCAATTTTAGCGATGGGAAAGCCGGTGGCTTTACTCGCCAGGGCGGATGAGCGGGACACCCGCGGGTTCATTTCGATGACAACCAGGCGACCGTCGACCGGATTAATGCCGAACTGAATGTTGGAGCCGCCGGTATCAACACCGATCTCACGGATGATCTTCAAGGAGGCATCACGCAGGATCTGGTATTCCTTGTCAGTCAGGGTCTGGGCCGGTGCGACGGTAATGGAGTCGCCGGTATGAACCCCCATGGCGTCGAAATTTTCAATAGAACAGATGATGACGACATTATCGGCACAGTCGCGCATTACCTCCAATTCGTATTCTTTCCATCCCAGAATCGACTCATCGACCAGCACTTCATTGGTTGGCGACGCCTCAATCCCGGCCATCACCATCTCTTCATATTCTTCGCGGTTGTAGGCAATGCCACCGCCACTGCCGCCGAGGGTGAAAGATGGTCGGATAATGGTGGGAAAGCCAACATACTCGAGAATCTCCATCGCTTCCTGATAATTGTGAGCCAATCCGGAACGTGGAACCTCCAGACCGATTTTATCCATCGCCCGCTTGAACAGGGTACGATCTTCAGCTTTTTCAATTGACTCCTGGTTGGCACCAATCAGTTCCACGCCGAATTTTTGCAGCACTCCCCGCTGGGCTACTACCAGGGCGGTATTCAAAGCAGTTTGCCCACCTAATGTGGGTAGTACGGCATCGGGACGTTCTTTTTCTATAATCCGTTCAAGCACGTCGGGATTAACCGGCTCCACGTAGGTACGATCAGCAAAATCAGGGTCGGTCATAATGGTCGCCGGATTGGAGTTGAGCAGGATAACCTCGTACCCTTCTTCTTTTAACGCCTTACAGGCCTGGGTGCCGGAATAATCAAATTCACAGGCCTGACCAATGACGATAGGTCCGGCACCGATAATCAATATTTTTTTAAGGTCTTGACGTTTTGGCATGCTGATCCCTTGGAAGAGAGTGCTATGAAACTGAATATTTCAAA
Organism: Pelovirga sp.; assembly: GCF_059864205.1. Taxonomy (NCBI): domain Bacteria; kingdom Pseudomonadati; phylum Thermodesulfobacteriota; class Desulfuromonadia; order Geobacterales; family Geobacteraceae; genus Pelovirga; species Pelovirga sp. The sequence goes on along the minus strand of NZ_JCBCBS010000157.1, from coordinate 41,905 downwards.
GTGTTACATGATATTCCTGCAATGAATGAATCTGTTCCGCCCCCTGAATTCGCGCAGCAATCCCCTGCGCTGCCGCCTGCGCTGCAGCTGCTGTGGTGATATAGGGTACCTTGTAACGGATAGCGGTTTTACGGATATATGAGTCATCATGCAGACTCTGTCTGCCGATCGGCGTATTGATCACCAGCTGAATCTCACCATTCTTGAGCAGATCGGCAATATTGGGGCGTCCTTCATGCATCTTTTGGACGGGTTCAACGTCCACCCCATGCTGTTGCAGATACGCCGCCGTGCCGGAGGTGGCGAGCAGCTTAAAACCGTTGGCAGCAAAGGTTCGCGCCGCACCAAGAATCGCTGATTTGTCAGCTTCAGCAACCGTCATCAAAACCGTACCACTTAAGGGCAGGCTGGTGCCGGTGGCTTCTTGTGCCCGGTAGAAGGCTAACCCATAGCTGCTTGCCAGACCGAGTACCTCTCCAGTGGAGCGCATCTCAGGGCCCAATACCGGATCGACTTCGGGAAACATGTTAAACGGGAAAACCGCTTCTTTAACGCCAAAGTAGGGAATATGTTGTTTGAGCGAGGCCGGAATATCCAGTGATTTGCCCAGCATCGCCTGAACGGCCAGACGTGGCATGGGAATAGCACAAACCTTGGAGACCAACGGTACGGTACGGCTGGCGCGGGGATTTGCCTCAAGGATATAAACCTGATCCTGATAAATGGCATACTGGATATTCATCAGACCGACAACCCCCATTTCAACGGCAATGCGACGAGTATATTCGCTGATGGTGTCAATATGCTGCGCCGGGATATTAACCGGGGGGATGACACAAGCCGAGTCCCCGGAATGAACCCCGGCCATTTCAATATGCTCCATCACCGCCGGAACAAAGGCGGTGTGACCGTCACAGATGGCGTCGGCTTCGGCTTCAACCGCATTATCAAGGAAGCTATCGATCAGAATCGGTCGGCCCGGTGATATATCGACCGCTTTTTGCAGATATTCAAGCAGCATCTGCTCATCATGAACGATCTCCATCGCCCGGCCACCCAGCACGTATGATGGACGAACAATCAGCGGATAGCCGATACGCGCAGCGATGCAGATGGCTTCATCAATGCTGGAGGCCATACCTGAAACTGGTTGTGGAATTCCCAGCTTGACCATGATGGCGTTAAATTGTTCGCGGTCTTCAGCCATATCGATGGTTTCAGGACTGGTGCCGATAATTTTGACCCCAGCGGCTTGCAGCTCTGCAGCGATGTTCAGCGGTGTCTGGCCACCGAACTGGACTACCACCCCTTCCGGTTGTTCTTTATGATAGATCGCCAGCACATCCTCAACCGTGAGGGGTTCGAAATAGAGTTTGTCCGAGGTATCGTAGTCAGTAGATACGGTTTCCGGATTGCAGTTGATCATGATGGTTTCATAGCCGGCGTCGCGCAGCGCCAGCGCGGTATGGACGCAGCAGTAATCAAATTCGATCCCCTGACCGATCCGGTTCGGGCCGCCACCTAATACCATGATTTTTTTGCGCTCACTGACCGGCACCGAATCAGTGATGTTGTAGCTCGAATAATAGTAAGCGGCATCTTCAACGCCGCTGACCGGAACCGCCTCCCAGGCCTCTTCAACCCCAAGGGCTTGGCGTTTTTCACGTATGCTGGTTTCTGTAACGCCAAGAATCTGGGCGAGGTAGCGGTCGGCAAATCCATCCTTTTTTGCCTGAATCAACAAATCATCCGGTGGCAGCTGCCCATGATAGACAAGAATTTTCTCCTCAAGTTCAACCAGTTCCTTCATCTGTTCCAGAAAGTAAGCTTTGATATGGGTGCGCTGATGTAATATTTCAATGCTCGCGCCTTTGCGCAGGGCCTCGTAAAGAATGTAATGGCGCTCGCTGCTCGGCTCGACCAGCAGTTCCAGCAGTTCTTCAAGGCTCTTTTTGTTGAAATCAGCAGCAAAACCCAAACCATAACGACCATTTTCCAGGGAGCGAATCGCCTTGTTCAACGCTTCTTTGTAGTTTTTACCAATGCTCATCACTTCGCCGACGGCACGCATCTGGGTACCGAGGCGATCCTTGACCCCCTTGAATTTCTCAAAAGCCCAGCGAGCGAATTTAACCACCACATAGTCACCGGATGGCGTGTATTTTTCCAGGCTGCCGTCGCGCCAATAGGGAATTTCATCCAGGGTCAGGCCGGCGGCCAGCATGGCCGATACCAGGGCGATGGGGAAGCCTGTCGCCTTGCTCGCCAACGCTGAAGAGCGCGAGGTGCGTGGATTGATCTCAATGACGACGACACGGTCGCTGACCGGATCGTGAGCAAACTGCACATTGGTGCCACCGATTACCTCAATCGCTTCAACAATGCGGTGGGCGTAATCCTCCAGACGCTCCTGCAATTCCTGGGGCACTGTGAGAAAAGGAGCGGTGCAGAAAGAGTCGCCGGTATGAACCCCCATGGCATCGACGTTTTCAATAAAACAGACAGTGACCTTCTGGTTTTTGGCGTCACGCACCACTTCCACTTCGAGCTCTTCCCAGCCACGTACCGACTCTTCGATAAGGATCTGGCTGACCGGGCTTAACGATAAACCACGGGAAGCAATCTCATCGAATTCTTCAAGATTGTAAGCAAAACCGCCACCGGTTCCACCCATGGTATAGGCGGGACGGATAACCACCGGCAGTCCGGTGCGTCCAATAATCTCACGCGCCTCGTCCATGGTGGTGGCTATTTCACTGGCGGCCGTTTCGATATCAAGGGAGGCCATGGTCTGCTTAAAGGTATCGCGATCTTCACCACGTTTGATGGCATCAAGATTAACGCCAATCACTTCAACATGGTACTTGTCGAGAACTCCGGCCTCAGCCAGAGCCATGGACAGGTTCAGGGCCGTCTGGCCACCGAGGTTGGGTAACAGGGCATCGGGGCGCTCTTTGGCGATGATCTCCGTCAGGGTCGGCACATTGAGGGGTTCAATATAGGTGGCATCAGCCATTCCTGGGTCGGTCATGATGGTGGCCGGGTTGGAATTGACCAGAATAATCCGATAACCGAGCTTGCGCAGCGCTTTACATGCCTGAGTACCGGAATAATCAAACTCACAGGCCTGGCCGATGATAATCGGGCCGGAGCCGATAATTAGAATGCTTTTAATGTCCTCACGTTTGGGCATGATTTCTCCTTCGTTGGAAACTACTTATGTTTTTGCATCATTGCAATAAACCGATCGAACAGATAGGCCGCATCATGGGGCCCAGGTGATGCTTCCGGGTGATATTGGACAGAAAAAGCCGGATACTCAAGATGGACAATCCCCTCGACGGTCTGGTCGTTGAGATTGATATGGGTCACCTTGACCTTGTCGGCGTCCAGGGTTTTGGCGTCAACGGCAAAACCATGATTTTGCGCGGTAATTTCTACCTGCCGACGCTGATAGTTGAGAACCGGCTGGTTACCGCCGCGATGCCCGAATTTCAACTTATAGGTCCGGCCACCACAGGCGATTGACAGTAGTTGGTGGCCGAGACAGATACCAAAGATCGGCACTTTGCCAAGCAGCTCAGCAATTGTTTCCTGGGCATAATGAAGTGGCCCGGGGTCGCCGGGACCGTTACTTAAAAACACGCCGTGCGGATTGAGCTTCAACACTTCAGCAGCACTGGTAGCAGCAGGGACAACAGTAACCTTGCAACCACGTGATGTCAGATTGCGCAGGATATTGCGCTTGATGCCGAAGTCAAATGCCACGACCTGATATTGAGCGGTCGCCGGATCGATATCAGCATATCCGCCAGCCAGATCCCAAAGCCCCTGGTGAAACTGGTAGGGGGTATCACAGGTTACCTCACGCACCAGATCACGCCCCACCAGGCCGGGTGCTGCCTGGGCCTTTTTAATCAGACTGTGTGGGTCACTATCAATAGTTGAAATGATCCCGGTCTGGGCGCCGGTCGTGCGGATATGGCGCACCAATGCTCGGGTATCAATGCCTTCGATGGAAACAATATTGTTCTGCTTGAGATAGGCATCGAGGGTCATCTGCGAGCGGAAGTTGCTCGGGAAGGGACAGGATTCGCGCACGACAAAGCCGGACAGGTGAGGTTTGGCCGATTCGACGTCCTCGTCGTTGATGCCGTAGTTACCGATCTGCGGATAGGTCATGGTGACAATTTCACCATGGTAGGAGGGGTCGGTGAGGATCTCCTGATACCCGGTCATGCTGGTGTTAAAAACCACCTCACCGGTTACCTCTCCGGCAACGCCGAGGGAGGTGCCGATAAAATATTTGCCGTCGGCCAATGCCAGAACTGCTTTCATTTGCGCCTCTATGGAATGTTGTTTGGCTTTAACGCTGATAAACCGTCCGTCCGGCCAGCAACGTTCTTATTGCTGCACCGCGCATGGTCCAACCATCAAAGGGGGTGTTTTTACTCTTGGATTTGAGCTCATTGGCTATCAACGTCCATTCCAGTTCGGGGTCGATCAATGTAATATCTGCCGCTGCGCCGACCTCCAGCGAACCCCGGTCAATACCGATGATTGCAGCGGGCTGACAGGTCATCAGGGCAATCGCCTGCTGACGACTGATGATGCCATCCCTGACCAGATTCATGGTCAAGGGCAGCAGGGTTTCAAGCCCGACGATGCCATTGAGGGCAACGGCAAACTCGACATTCTTTTCATCGTAATGATGCGGGGCATGATCCGTCGCAATGGCATCGATGGTGCCATCGGCCAGACCGACGCGCACCGCATCAACGTCAGCCTGACGGCGCAGGGGCGGATTCATCTTGGCGTTGGTATTGTAACCTCGGACCGCCTCATCAGTCAGGGTAAAGTGGTGCGGGGTCGCTTCGCAGGTCACCTTGACCCCGCGCGCCTTGGCCTGTCTGATCAATTCGACGCTTCCTCTGGTCGAGACATGGGCAACATGGAGACGGCTGTTGGTAAATTCCGCCAGCATAATGTCCCGCGCGGTGGCGGCATCTTCAGCAACCCAGGGAATTCCCTTGAGCCCCAATTCGGTAGCCACCTCCCCTTCATTCATACACCCCTCCCCGACCAGACTTAAATCTTCAGCATGGGAAATAATGGGGGCGCCAAAGGTGTCAGCATATTCAAAAGCGCGGCGCATCAGTTCACCACTGACCACCGGCACCCCATCATCGGAAAAAGCCACACAGCCGGCGGCCTTGAGTTCACCCATCTCCGACAGGACATCACCTTTCATCGCCTGGCTGATCGCTGCTACCGGATAGACATTGGCGCTGCCATGCCGGCGCGCCTTGTTGATGATGTATTCAACAATAGGAGCGCTATCGATCACCGGCTTGGTATTGGGCATGCAGGCCAGCGAGGTAACCCCTCCGGCAGCGGCAGCACGGGTGCCGCTGATAATATCTTCCTTATACTCAAGACCTGGATCACGCAGATGAACATGGATGTCAATCAGTCCCGGGGTCACCAGAAGGCCGGCAGCATCGATGATCTCGGCATCATCAGCATGCAGACCGGTACCAACCGCAGCAACCCTGCCCTGGTCAATCAACAGATCAGATTGACCATCGATATTGTTTTTTGGATCGATCAAGAGCCCATTTATAACAAGTATTTTCATGTCAATACCTCAAGTTATTATTTAATTCTGCTGAAGGGGTTCACCACCGGAAACCAGGTATAAAAGTGCCATGCGCACAGCAACACCATTTTCTACCTGATCGAGAATAACATTGTGAGGACCGTCGGCAACCTGGGATGAAATCTCCACGCCACGATTCATCGGCCCCGGATGCAGGACAATGACATCCGGTTTGGCGAGTTTGATGTTTTCCGGATTTAAACCATAAAAGCGGGCATATTCGCGTAATGACGGAATCAGGGTTTTGCCCTGACGTTCGCGTTGAATGCGAAGCATCATGATACAGTCAACGTCACGAATGGCTTCACGCAGATCGGTATAAACTTCACACCCCAGCTTTTCCAACCCCGGCGGCAACATGGTACGCGGACCGGCCACCCGTACTTTGGCACCGAGCTTGGTCAGGCAGTAGATATTGGAGCGTACCACCCGGCTGTGGGTAACATCGCCGGCGATGGTTACGGTAAGACCCTCGATCTTCTCTTTGTGCTGACGGATAGTAAAGACATCAAGCAGCGCCTGACTGGGATGCTCATGGGTACCATCGCCGGCATTGATGACCGAGCACTTTAGGCGTTGGGCAAGATAGTCACAGGCACCGGAAGCACTGTGGCGCATCACGATAATATCAGGGTGCATAGCTTCAATATTTTTTGCCGTATCTTCGAGGGTTTCCCCTTTAACCACAGATGAAGATGACGCGCTGATGTTGATGGTATCGGCGGAAAGACGTTTGCCGGCGATCTCAAAGGAAGTGCGGGTGCGGGTACTGGCTTCGAAAAACAGGTTGACGATGGTTTTGCCACGCAGGGTCGGTACTTTCTTGATCTGGCGGCTGTTGATCTCTTTGAAGCTGGCAGCGCTGTCGAGAATAAAATGGATTTCAGCCGCTGATAGATCTTTGATGCCCAGAATATGTTTTGGATTAAAATTCATGATGATCCTCCGCCGTTAGCCTTTGAGCAGATAAATTGCTCGGGGAATGTTCTGTTCGTCAAAATCAACCTTGATCTGCTCATTGCGGGAGGTCGGCAGATTACGACCAACATAATCCGGACGAATCGGCAGTTCTCGATGGCCACGATCAATCAGGATCGCCAACTGGATGCTCTGTGGGCGCCCAAGATCCATCACCGCGTCCATAGCGGCACGAATCGTTCGCCCGGTGAAAAGAACATCATCGACCAGCACCACCCGCTTACCATCAAGATTAAAGCGAATATCAGTCTGTCCGACGGCTAGATGCCCACGTGAAGCGAGATCATCGCGGTACATGGTGATGTCAATGCTGCCGAAAGGCACTGTGACGGATTCAATATCGTTGATGCGGCGCTGAATCTGCTCGCCAAGATAGGCTCCCCCAGTGCGAATACCGATCAACACCAGATTTTCAACACCCTTGTTTTTTTCAATAATTTCGTGGGCAATGCGGGTCAGCGCCCGATTCACTCCGTCAAGATCGAGTATTTCCACCGATTCAGTCGACACAAGGACCTCCTGCAACGAAAGGGGCACAAAAAAACACCTGTACAGATAATGTGTACAGGTGCGCGGTTTTTTTATTTAGTATTTGCAACATGTGTGCTCCCTTGCTGACCTCTCGGATCAGTTTAAAGGGTAAAAGGAATTTAAGCGTCCTTAAGGTACAACGCTGCTAACGGACTTGTCAATAGGGCAAACAACAAGTTTAATTTAATGAATAGGACGCCCAATACGATTGAAGCGAATCTTGCCTGACAGACTCGCCTGGGCATCCCATGACCAGTACTTAATAAAGGCCAGCCCTTTGACCTTGGAATCATCAACAAATCCCCAAAAGCGACCATCGAAGGAAAAATCGCGATTATCTCCCAGAACAAAATACTGATTTTCAGGTACCTTGAATGGTGCCATATAGTCGCGTGGGCCAACAGCAGCCGGCAGCACCTGGCTGTCCCGGTAGATTTCCTGCTCAAATTGCAGCAATTCGCCATTGACAAAAACCTGCTTGGCGCGAATTTCTACCACATCGCCAGGCAGGCCGATCAAACGTTTGATGAAATCACGGCGCTGAAAGTAGGACTTCCCCTCATCTTCAGGAAACTCAAAAACAATCACATCACCACGTTCCGGACTGCGCAAAGCCAGATAGCGCTTATCACTAAAGGGCAGTTTGGTGCCATAAATAAATTTGTTGACCAGCAGATGATCGCCAATCAGCAGGGTGTCAAGCATTGAGCCGGAAGGAATTTTGAACGCCTGAAAAACGAAGGTGCGAATAATCAGTGCCAGAACGACAGCGATGATCAGTGCTTCAGACCATTCGCGATACCAGGGTTTATTTGATTCAACCTGCGTTTTTTTCTTACGGAAAAAAGTCATGGATTTACTCTTTGATTTTAAGGATTGCCAGAAAAGCCTCCTGCGGCAACTCGACACTGCCGACCTGTTTCATCCGTTTTTTACCCGCCTTCTGTTTTTCCAGCAGTTTACGCTTGCGGGTGATATCGCCACCATAACATTTGGCGGTAACATCTTTGCGCAGGGCCTTGACGGTTGAACGGGCTATTACCTTATTGCCGATTGCCGCCTGAATAGCAACCTCGTATTGCTGGCGGGGGATAAATTCCTTCATTGTTGCCACCAGGTCACGGCCCCGGTGCTGAGCCTTGTCGTTGTGAACAATCAGTGATAAGGCATCGACAACGTCGCCATTGATCAGCACATTCAGGCGCACCAGACGACTTACCCGAAAATCCAGATGTTCATAATCCAGTGAAGCATAACCGCGACTGATGGATTTCAGTCGATCAAAAAAATCGAGAACAATCTCGTTCAACGGCAATTCAAACACAATCATCACGCGATTAGCGGTCAGGTACTTGATTTCACGTTGGATGCCGCGCTTTTCAATACAGAGTCCCAGTACCGCCCCGACAAATTCATTGGGTACATGGATTGAAGCCAGCACGAAGGGCTCTTCAATCTGCTGAATCATCTGGACATCAGGGAGCATGTTGGCACTTTCAACATTCAGCACCTCCCCTTTGACGGTGGTTACCTTGTAAACAACGGTGGGCGCCGTGGTAATCAATTCGACGTTGAACTCGCGCTCCAACCGCTCCTGAATGATTTCCATATGCAACAGGCCGAGGAAACCGCAACGAAAACCAAATCCCAAAGCCAGAGAGTTTTCCGGTTCGAATGAAAAGGCGGCGTCATTCAGGCGTAGCTTTTCCAGCGCATCGCGCAGGGCATCATATTCGCCACTGTCGATGGGATACAGCCCGGAGAACACCATCGGCTTGACCACCTGATAGCCAGGCAGGGCTTTTGTAGCCGGTTGATGGTGATGCGTCAGGGTGTCACCGACCTTGGCATCATCAACCACCTTGATGCCGGCAATAACAAAACCAACTTCACCGGCAGAGAGGCTTGGCAGCTCAATCGGATGAGGGCTGAAGGCACCCACCTTATTGACCTCGTACACCCCGCCAGTTGCCATCAGACGGACCTTATCGCCTTTTTTCACGGATCCTTCAAATATCCGCACCAGGATAATAACGCCCTGATAGGAATCGTACCAGGAGTCGAAAATCAACCCCTGCAGCAACCCCTGCGGGTTTCCTTTTGGTGGCGGAATTTTTTTTACCAGGGCCTCGAGAATTTCTGGGATCCCCTTCCCTTCCTTGGCGCTGGCGAAGATAGCATCACTGGTATCGATACCAATGATTTCTTCGATTTCCTCACAGACGCGGTGCGGATCAGCACTGGGCAAATCCACCTTGTTCAGTACGGGAAAAACTTCCAGATTCTGGTCAATGGCCATATAGACATTGGCCAGGGTCTGGGCCTCAACCCCCTGGGCCGCATCGACAACCAGCAAAGCGCCTTCGCAGGCAGACAGGGAGCGACTGACTTCGTAGGAAAAATCGACATGGCCGGGAGTGTCAATCAGATTAAGGATATAAGATTGGCCATCCAGCGCTTTGTAGGTCAGTCTTACCGCCTGTGCCTTGATGGTAATCCCGCGCTCTTTTTCCAGCTCCATTTTGTCCAGGTACTGATCGGACTTTTCCCGATCGGTCAGGGCGCCGGTTGCTTCCAGCAGACGGTCAGCAAGGGTGGATTTGCCGTGGTCGATATGGGCGATAATGGAAAAATTACGAATGTTATTTGGGTCCATGATGACTCGACAGAATATAATAAATTTAAAAGCGTGTCATCCTAAGCAGTAACGTTCTGCTTGTAAAGAATAAACGTAGAGCGCTATTAGAGCAGTTTTTTCGAGCATGATCGTTACCGGTTGCGTGTTAACAACCCCCACCCTTCTGCGACGATCATTCCCACGATAATCAACGCGCCACCGAACCAGGCCAATGTTGATAGTCGGTCGCCGGCGAGCCAGATGGAAAACATCGCGGCAAATACCGGTTCAAGTGTGTAGATCAGGGCCGCCCGGGTCGGAGTTGTACGGTTCTGAAAGGTGGTCATGGCCCAAAATGCATAGGCCGTCGCAAAAACCGCAGTAATCACCAGCGCGGTTATCAACGAAAGGGTCCATAATTGTGGCCAGGATACCGGTTCAAACAGGAGGCTGCCGATACATGCCAGAATGGCCATGGTTGCAATCTGCACACAGGCCAGGGCGCGGCCGTCATAACCACGGGTAAAAACATCCAGACCAAGGATATGCAGGGCAATAAAAACAGAACAGATCAACACCAGCAGGTCGCCGGGATTGAAACTCCAGGGAGATCGCCAGGTCAGCATGAAAAGTCCGATAATCGCCAGCACAACACCGATTTTAGAGCCGGTTGCCGCCGGTTTTTTTAATAATGGACCGGCCAGCAGCGGCACCCAGATTACATTGAGGCCAGTCAGAAATCCGGCGTTCGATGAACTGGTCAGGGCCAGACCGTAGGTTTGAAACAGATAGGACAAGAACAACAATACTCCGAGGATGATTCCTGCCAGCCAGCCCCGACGATCCAGGCTGGAAAAACCTGTACTGCCTGACAATAAGGCCAGTAACAGAGCAGCGATGGCAAAACGGACCCACAAGAAAGACAGAACCGGTGTTTCGGTAATCGCATCTTTAACAATCGGGAAGGTTGCCCCCCAGAACAGAGTCACCGAAATCAACATCAATTCAGCGTTGAGTTGGCGACGATTGATTTTAGCCGGATCAAAAAGTAACACGCGATGCTATTTCCTCAGATAAATGAGCTTGTTTAAAACAAAATCAACATGATATAACTCAAGTATTACCGTTACACGGATATTTTATCAGCGCTGCTCCAACGCTGTTCTAAGGAAATTTTCCCCTGGATTCCACTCGAACAGAGGGCATAGAACAGATTCTACAGATTTTTAAAAAGGGTCATCCATGGAGCATACGAATCGATCAAAACGGGAGCCGGTCGAAGTCATTTGCCTACGCTGCCGCTACACCGAGATCGTTTATTTTCCAGTAGAAGACCTGCCCCTGTGCCCCCGATGCGGGATCCGCATGTCTATATCTGAACTTCTCGATGAAGGCAAATCCTATTGAATGAATTACGGTTTTTTTCGTCGTCAGATGAGGTCCACGGCGCTTCTGACATAACATTAAATTGAGTATGGAGGATGATCGATGAAAATTGTAAAAATCATGCTGGCCTGTCTGTTATCTATCGGTTTACTGGCTCCTGCCTTCGCTACTGCCGACGTCCTTGACGACATTCTGCAGCGCGGCGTGTTGCGGGTCGGTATGGAACCCGGGTACATGCCATTTGAATTGACCAACCAGCGCGGTGAGATTATCGGCTTCGATGTAGATATCGCCCGGCGCATGGCCAATGCCATGGGCGTCAAGCTGGAACTGGTCAGCACTGCCTGGGATGGCATCATTCCCGCCCTGCTGACCGATAAATTCGATATTATCATGAGCGGTATGACCCTGACTCAACAACGTAACCTTTCGGTTAATTTTGCCAACCCTTATATCGTCGTTGGTCAGACGGTACTGATCCGTAAGGAAATCGCCGATGAGGTCAAGTCATACCGTGATCTGAACGATCCCAAATACAAGGTCTCGTCAAAACTCGGCACGACCGGCGAGCAAGCGGTTCAGCGGATGATCCCGCGCGCTCAGTACGTTTCTTTTGAAACCGAGCAGGAAGCGGTTCTCGATATGCTCAATGGCAAGGTTCACGCGGTTGTATATGATCTTCCCCTGCTCTCCATTACCAACGCCCAGCGTAATGATGGCAATCTGGTGTTTCTTGATGAGCCTTTCACCCATGAGCCCCTGGCCTGGGCAATCCGCCGCGGCAATTACGATTTTCTTAACTGGCTCAACAACTTCCTCAATCAGATTAAGAACGACGGAACCTATGAGCAGATCTACAACAAGTGGTTTGTCAGCGATGAGTGGTTAAAGCAGATCCAGAACTGATTTTGTATCTGTTCAGCACCGGGTCGGGAAACCTATGTCAAGGGACGCGATTGTTTACCCTTGCCACAGGATCCAAAGGCCCTGCGCAAGGATAGTGCTGAATAGTTACCTGATTTTTTTCCTTAAGGGGCGGGCATTATGGTCGACATGAACAATGGATGCCCGCCCTTTCCCATCTTTGAAAGCAACAAAAAGGGCGAACACTCACGTGAACAGCTATCGTAAAGACTGGCATTGGCGGTTATTGACGATATTAATCCTGGTTGTCATTGGTGCAGGGCTCTGGGTAGCAACCAGTAAAGTCAATTATACCTGGCGCTGGAATCGCGTTCCCCAGTATTTCGTTTACCATCATGAAACCGTCAAACGGGCTGTTTACGACAGCCGTGTTATCGACGTTGAAGAGTTTGGCAATTCAACCACCGTAAAGATTCGCAATCAATTTGATGAATTGGAAACCTTTTCCATCGATTCCGGTACCTTGAAAGTTTCCCCAGATGAAAGTCTTTTTGCCGGCGATCAAATCGGTTCTATTTTTAAGTGGGAAATCGGCCCCTTATTGTACGGCCTCGGGGTCACCCTATGGATATCCGCCATTTCCAGCATCATTGGTCTCATCATCGGCCTGATTACCGGTCTTTGTCGCTTGGCCAAAAACATTACTCTGCGGCAATTATCGATTATTTATATTGAAATTATCCGCGGAACACCTTTACTGGTGCAGATTTTCATTGTTTACTTCTTTTTCGGCACGGTGCTTAACATTGATCGTATGGCTGCTGGCATAGCGGCGTTATCCATTTTTGCCGGTGCTTATGTTGCGGAAATCATCCGCGCAGGGATTCAGTCGATTCCCAAGGGTCAGATGGAGGCCGCCCGCTCTCTGGGCATGAACACGCCTCAGGCAATGGTCCACATCATTCTGCCTCAGGCTTTCAAACGAACGCTCCCTCCTTTGGCCGGACAGTTTATCAGCCTGATCAAAGACTCGTCACTGGTGTCTGTCATTGCCATCACCGACCTGACCAAAGCCGGTCGCGAAGTAATCACCTCGACCTTTGCCACCTTTGAAATCTGGTTTGTTGTCGCATTCCTTTATCTTACCCTCACGTCGGTCCTTTCTCAGGTGATTGCCTGGGTTGAACGGAGGCTAGCAGTCAGTGATTAAAACCATCGATCTGAAGAAAACTTTTCATGGCCGTGGGCAGGTCGTGCACGCCGTTGACGGCATTACCACTCATATTAAGGCCGGCGAAGTAGTTGTTGTCATCGGCCCCTCAGGATCAGGAAAATCAACCTATCTACGCTGTTTAAACGGCCTTGAAGAACTGACTTGCGGTCATATTTATATAGATGGTGTTGACCTGGCGGATCGCAAAACCGACATGAACAAGGTGCGTCGCGAAGTTGGGATGGTGTTTCAGCAGTTCAATCTGTTTCCACACAAAACCGTGCTTGAAAATCTTGTTCTGGCCCAAACTGTTGTGCGAAGGAGAAAAAAGGTCGAGGCCGCAGACAAAGCACGAACCCTGCTGAAGAAGGTAGGAATAGCTGAAAAGGAAATGGAATACCCGATTCGACTATCAGGGGGGCAGCAACAGCGGGTAGCTATCGCCCGAGCATTAGCCATGGATCCTAAAGTCATGCTGTTCGATGAGCCTACCAGTGCCCTTGACCCGGAGATGGTGGGCGAGGTTCTAGAGGTCATGAAACAACTGGCGCGTGAAGGAATGACCATGGTGGTAGTCACCCATGAGATGGGTTTTGCCCGTGAGGTTGCTGATCGGGTACTGTTTATGGACCATGGTAAACTGGTCGAAGAAGGAACCCCCGAACATTTTTTCACCAACCCGCAGGAAGACCGCGCCAAACTTTTTCTAAAACAGGTGCTTTAGGTTCTTCCTGGCGCAGTCATTGCTATTTAATCTCCACCGGCAGTTTCATTGCTTGCCAGGCAGCATACCCACCTAAAAGCGCATAGACACCTGTATAACCATTATTGGCAAGAATCAACGCCAGACTGGCGCTGGAAGATTCATTAGGTCAGGTGCAGTAGGTCACAACGACCGTGTCGCCCGACACCGTGCGCTTAAACTCGTCAAATTCAGCTTGTGATGTGATACGCAGCGCGCCGGGAATCTTATCAACAGCCTGCTGCCACTGACCGGGCGTGCGCGTATCAACAAAAATCACTGATTGCTGACGTTGCAGGGCGAGAAGATCGATAACATTGATCCGCTGAACCTGATCAGGATGAGTTGGTGTTGCAGCCAGTGCAGCTGATGAGGAAAAGACCAGGCCCAGGACAAAAATAACATGAATTGTTTTCCGTAACATCTTCACCTGCTCCTTGATTCTTTGAGTGATAGTTGGGCTTATTGTAAGGTTTCTTTCAAATACGCCAAAAAACGTCGCCGATCCTCAATCTGGGCCGGTCATACTCCTTTACCAAACATATCAGAGGTTGCGCGAAAAAGGTACCACTCGCAACAGGTGTTTAAACAAAAAGAGTTTTAACTATTCAGCTCTCTCCTTGCGCCCCTTGACATAGGACCCCCGATCCGGTGCTGAACAGATACAAAGAGTTTAAACAGAAAGGCTATTGGCCAGATAGGGGAACATGGGATTAATCGGTCGAATTCCGGCCTGCGTCACTTTTTTTAAATCTGTTAACGCAATAGCCGTACCTTTCAAACCAGTCATGGTACCGGTGTGACCCTGAATCAATCCATCAACCGCAGCACGTCCGAATCGTGCCCCCAGCAGACGGTCAAAGGCCGAAGGGGAACCGCCGCGCTGATAGTGACCAAGAACAATAACCCGGGTTTCAAAACCGATACTGTCTTTGATCTGGGCGGCGATATCCTCGGCTCGGCCTGCACCCTCGGCCACCATGATGATACTGTTATTACGCCCTTCCTGATAACGCTTGCGCAAGTCCTTACAGATCTGTCCCAGGTCGTAAGGTTCTTCCGGAATCAGGCTGAACTCGGCACCGGTCGCAATCGTGGCAACAACCGTCAGATAACCACAATTGCGCCCCATTATTTCGACGACAAAAGCGCGGGTATGGGAAGACGCGGTGTCCTTAAGGTTGTCAACCGCCCGGACGATATTATTCAGCGCGGTATCGACTCCCAGGGACAAGTCTGTGTATGGAATGTCATTGTCGATGGAGGCGGGAATTCCGACGACTGGAATACCCTGCTGGTGAATAGCCAGTCCCCCAGCCAAAGAGCCATCACCGCCGATGACCACCAATCCCTCGACCCCGAGCCCCTTCAAGTTGTCGCAGGCCAGGCGCAGACCGGCATCGGTGTGCATTTCCTTGCAGCGGGCACTTTGCAGAAAGGTTCCGCCGCGTTGCAGCACGCCGCTGACGGATTTGGTTGTCAATTTTTCGTACAATCGATCAATCAACCCCTGATACCCCTTTCGCACACCAAAGACCTCGATGCCGGACACCAGACCGGCGCGTACCACGGCTCTGACTGCGGCATTCATTCCGGATGAGTCGCCACCGCTGGTCAATACAGCTATTCGTTTAAGCATGATGTTTCCCTTTCATGTTGAAATAATGTCAGATGGTTAACCATAAAAGATATAAATAGCATTTACCCACTTTATCAATGATGATTTCTCTCATTTGTTTCACATAGATAGTAATAGTCTAAAGAGGTTTTTCCAGTTCTCAAAAAAAATATATTTTCTATGGTCGTTATCCTTGACTGTAAAAAAAAAGGGTTCTAAATTGCCGACAGCTATCATACTCTATCAGACTACCAACGAGCTGAACAAAACTATATGATTGATCCCTTCACAATGGCCTACACCGCAATCGGTGGCCTTGGCATCTTTATTCTTGGCATGAAGTTTCTCTCTGACAGCCTGCAGTTGCTGTCGGGCGGTGTTATCCGCAAGGTCATCTCATCACTGACCAGTAATCGTTTTTTGGCGGTTCTTGTCGGCATTTCGGTAACAGCATTTGTCCAGTCATCGACCATTTCAACCGTCATGGTGGTTGGCCTGGTCAACGCCGGCCTGATGCAGTTGACCCAGGCCATCGGTTTTATTCTCGGTGCCAACATCGGCACCACGGTTACCGGCTGGATCCTGGCCATAAAAATTGGAAAATACGGACTGCTTCTTGTCGGCCTCGGCATTTTCCCCATGCTCTTTTCCAAAAATGATCGGATTACCGCGACGGCCCGGGTCCTTGTTGCCCTGGGCCTGATCTTTTTGGGACTGGAGATCATGAGCGATGCGTTCCGGCCACTACGAAGCGACGAACGCTTTATGAACCTGATGCTACTTCTTGACGCTCAGTCCTTGATCAGCATTCTCGGTTGCGTTCTCATCGGTTGTCTCCTCACGATGGCGGTTCAGAGCAGCTCGGCCATGCTCGGCATCACCATTGCTCTGGCGGCAACCGGCGCTATCCCCTTCCATACCGCTGTCGCGCTGGTTATGGGGGAAAATATCGGCACAACCATCACCGCCCAACTGGCAGCCATCGGTGGCTCGGTCGCTGCGCGACGCACTGCAATGGCTCATAGTGTATTTAATGTCGTGGGGGTATGCATTATCGTCATCATCTTCTCCCCCTTCGTCGCTCTGGTTGAGTCACTTGTCCCCGGCACCGCCAATTTTGCCAACGAAGTCGGTGACCGACCTTATATTGCCGCCCACATTGCTTTTGCCCATAGCATGTTCAATATCACGGCTACTCTTATTGTCTTACCGTTTCTCGGACTATTAGCCAAGCTGGTCATTAACATGGTACCGGATAAGGAAGGTGGCCCCAAAGGTTCCTTTAAGTATGTCGGGGCTCCGGGTTCCATGCCCATCGCTATTGGTGTCGGTATGGTTTTTGAGGAGTTGAAAAAAATGCAGGGGCGGGTTCATAAAGCTCTACGACATGCCTTCAGTTTTCTCCAGCGTGACCTTAAGGGACACGAAAAGTTTTACCGTAAGGTGAAGGCAATTGAAGAACAGACAGATATTATTCAACACGAAATTACGACATTTACGGTTGCACTGATGCAAGGGGGAAAATCCACCAAGGAACAATCCGATCGTGCCTATGCCTATGTTCGTGCGGCCGACGAACTGGAATCCATTGCCGATTATGCCCTTTCTTTATGTTCCTATATGCGCCGCCTGGAAAAGAACGATCTCGACTACAGTGCTGATGCCTGGAATGATCTGCACAATTTTCATCATGAACTCTTCGCTTTTTATAACCTGGTCTGCAAGGTTTTTCATAGCGAGGCTGAAATCAATAAAAGCCTTATTCGCAATGAGGCAAAACGCCTTAACGACCTGGCTGATTCTATCCGTAAGGCCCATCTTGACCGGATGAAGGCCGGATCCTGCAATGCCCTGCCCGCTTTAACCTTCAGCGACATGGCGGTCGCTATGCGCCGCATCAAAAACCATACCGTTAACCTCTACGAAGCCCTGGCTGAAGAAGACGAATGAGGCAAGCTGAACGACACGCATCAATCATCCTGATATACACTGAAAACGCCCCGTCACTTCATGTTGCTGAACTTCCTGCAGGAGAAATTCGCGGAAGATTTTCTCGGTCAAGGTGGGAATTTTATCCAGTAGTTGCACCAGGGAAATCATATTGACCATGTTGTTTTTCGCCGTTGTAATCGGAACAATATCTCCGCGCTGAATTTCCTCCCAGATCAGATGGGCGGTTGCAACCCCCAGCCCCATTCCCAATCGCAAGCTGTTCAGTAAAGCTTCATGGGTATCCAACGTCATGACCACGGACAATGTCTGCGGAATCCTGCCGAAATGATGACGAAACCAGAGGTCAAGAATCGACGGATCATCTTCGTCGGTAACAAAATCCTTGCCGACCAGATTGGTCTGGCTGTGATCACCATTAATCTCCCCAGTATAGTAATCCCTCGAGGAAACCAGCATCATCTCTTCTCGCAGCAACGGTTCCATGCTGAAAATATCCGGAAATCCAGGTAATTCCCCCGGTTCGTAATAAACATCGACAAGAGCAAAATCAAGCTCACCCTTTTGCAGCATGGATAACAGCGGTACGGCTTCCTTAAGTTTTAACTCAAACACAACGTCCGGATAAATCGCGCGAAACCGCTGGCAAAAACGTGGCAGGTATTCCTTACCAAACTCACGGGGGGCCCCGATGCGCAGCTTGCCGGCTGGTCGATCGTGCGGCAAACGTATCGCGTCGATGTCACTGATCAGCTTCTCGATCAATGGTGCGATCAGGCTGTAGAGATGCTGTGCGGCTGCCGTCGGCACCAATTGTTTGTGCATTCGGATAAACAGCGGTGTTTTTACTTCTTCTTCAAGTTTTTTCAGCTGCTGACTGACAGCCGGCTGGGTCAGATTCAACTTCTGTGACGCAGCTACACTGCTACCAAGTTTATAAACAAAGTAAAATATTTTTAAACGATTCATGTCTGGCAGGTTAATCATGAATTATCCTATGGTTCGAATTTGAGTAATTTACTTATACATAATAATAGTGGAATAATCCAGCCATACAGAATCAATTTCGCGAGTAATCCCAGGAAACACAGAACGTCTGGTTATAGACAACCTAAGTCGTCGACCAGACCAGGGTAAACAGGAGCCCACCATGACATATCTGATGTTAGCAATTTTTGTGACTATCGCTGTGTTGACGATTATCGGATCAGTTCGTCTGAAAGTATGGGAGCATCATGGTCGCGTCGTCAACGGTGACTGGATCACTGACGACGAAAGACTGCATCTGATGAGCCGCTGGGGCGCCGGGTATTGACCCGTTAAAAACATCCTGCTCTTGAACTGTTCGACGGTTAGTGATAAACCCTTCCTTCATGAATCCTCAACAGCTTTCATCTGATTCATTTAAATCGGCAATTCCCGCCGTCTGGCCGATCTGTCTCGGCTATTTCCCTATCGGTCTGGCCCTTGGCGTTCTCGCTCAGCAAGCGGCTATTCCCTGGTGGGCTATGGCGCTGATGTCCGTTCTGGTGTTTGCCGGCAGTGCGCAGTTTATCTGCGTTGCGATGATTGTGGCCGGCAGTTCCCTGTGGGCGATGATTGGCACGACCTTTATCGTTAATTTACGCCATGTGCTGATGAGTTCCGCTCTGGCCGTTTATCTGCATGGTGTCAGACGCTCTTTTTTGGCGCTATTTTCCTACGGTATCACCGACGAAAGCTTTGCCGTCAACATGGCACGTTTTCGTGCCGGCAACTGGACGCTCTTTCAGGCCCTGATCGTCAATCATCTGGCCAACAGCGTCTGGATCCTGGCCACTGTCAGCGGGGTATTGATCGGACAGCTAGTCCCTGCCGGGGCCTTTGGTATCGACTATGCTCTGGTCGGCATGTTTATCTGTTTGCTGGTGTTCCAGCTTCATGGCCGACTCTATGTCATCACCGCGCTTATTGCTGCCACTGTCGCCGTGCTATGGGCCTGGTTGATTCCGGGCGATTCCTATATTGTCGGCGCAGCTGTCTGTGCCGCAACCTGCGGCTATCTGCTCCAAAAAAGACGCGGTAAAAGCTGATGAGTGCTGCTGAATATCTGTTTCTTTTTATCGGCATGGGGCTGGTCACCTACCTGCCCCGCGCCCTGCCCTTGCTCTATCTGTCCCATAAAAAGATGCCGCAAGGACTGATTGACTGGCTTGGTTACATCCCGGTTGCTGTCCTTGGCGCATTACTGGCTCCGATCCTATTCATCGATACAACCATTGCAGCAATCACCTTTGGCAAGCTGGAATTTCTGGTCGCCATTCCGACATTGATCTTTGCCGTAAAAACCCGTAGTCTCGGCGGCACCGTGCTGGTAGGGATGTTCTTTTACTGGTTGGCCGGCATTTTTTTATAAGCACTCTCCATGGAATTAACAATGAAACTGACAGGTAAGCAAGCAAGATATTTACGTGGCCTCGGTCACCATCTGCAGGCGATTGTGATGATTGGCAAGGATGAATTGACTGACAGAGTGGTTGCCGCTACCGACGAAGCCTTGACCAGCCACGAGTTGATAAAAGTGAAGTTGCAGGATGGTTGCCTCAGCGACCGCCGCGAGATCGCCAGTGAACTGGCCCAGGCAACCTCTTCCAGCGTCGCCCAGGTTCTCGGCCGTACTTTTCTGCTCTATCGCAGAAACCCGGAAAACCCACAAATTTCCCTACCAAAGCCCTGATCGCCCTTCCCCGAATATGTCCCTAAAATGCTAAGATATATAGGCTTTTCTTTTTAATTAAGACTATCAGGCTGATATGGTGCAGGGAACCGACCACTTTCGCACCCGGGTGGAAGAAGGGCTGGAGATCATCAGGGCCCTGCGCGGACACACCAGCGGCATGGCGGTACCGGCTTACGTTATTGATGCTCCTGGCGGTGGTGGCAAAATTCCGTTGCTCCCAGATTACCTGCAATCCCTTGGTGCCGATGTCGTTTTAAAAAATTACCAGGGCAAAGAATTTCACTACGCCAATGCTGCAGAACGCGAATTGGATGAACCCCTTGAAAAAGAGGTTAACCGTAGCTACTGACAAACGCGAAAAAAGCAACCCCTCGGCGCCTTTAGCCGACCGGAGGGGTTGCTTTCCCGCCGCAAAACAGGAATGATGGATGCAAGTTGAACGACGAAGCCATCAACCCATAACTGGTTTTATCCTATGTATTCCTTTGATTTGACCCTGGATCCACCAACCAGCCGGGAGCTTGACAGCGCCCTGACTGAGCTGAAAAAACAGCGCCGTAAACTGATGATCCGTTCCTGCATTTCCGACGGAATCCATATCGTGCTGCTGTTGCTGCTTTATTTTGGTAATTTTCTCAGCGGTCGTTCCATTATGGTGTTGATTGCCTTAAGCCTGGTCATTGCCATCATTCTTGCGACCGCGACCCGGGAATCATTGTTTTTTTCCGATCTGATTGCTATTGCTGTCACCATCATCACCACGGCAGCGGCCGCAACGCTGCTGCTTGCCATCGCCATGCATCAGCCCTGGGGGGGCAGTATTGTTGCCGGTCTGCTTGCCGGCACCATCGTCAGCTCCGGCACCATTTTAGGGCGTAGATTGAAAAAAATCATGTTTGCCATTGAGCAGTTAACACTGATTCCGGCTGATGATCCGGTCCTTGAGGAGTTGGGCGTTTTCTGTCAACGCTACCCGGACTTGCGTCATTACCGTGAGCAGGCGTCACGCAATTTGCGTCCGCATCTGACCTATGGTGAGCTCTTTGCCATGCGCGACTGGCATCAACAGCGGGGTGAACAGAGACCGGTGAACGGTGACCGGTGAACGGTGAGCGGTGAACGGTAACTTGATACCGCCAGGCTGAAGAGGTTACACTGGGAAATCGACTGTACTGGCTTTGCAAGGGTGATGATGAAACAAATTCTGCTGTTTTCACTATTTACTGCTCTATTCTTCTTTTCTACACCAACCTGGGCTGCTGTCGATTATCATCTCGAGGTGCAACTGCACCCGGCGCAGCAGCAACTGGAAGGCACAGCAACCTTTAGCGTTCCTCAGTTTGCTGACCGGCAATTCCATGCGCGACTTGCACCCACGGCAATAGTCCATCAGGTGCGCCAGGGAACCCGGGCAATCAATTACCAGTTCAGGGATGATCGCCTGAGTTTGCAGCTCATCAATGATGATCCCGTTACCATCAATTATTCAGCCATCTTCAATGATCCGGTTGCCACCATACCGGTCCATACCGAAGACCCGAGTTTCGGTATTTCGGCAACTATCAGCCCGGTCGGCACCTATCTTTCAGCCGGCACCGCCTGGTATCCACAAATCAGTGCCGCAGATATCAACTATCACATTCGCATCAGCGCTCCCGGCAACACGGAGGCGATCACATCCGGCCGGCGCCAGTATCGCTACCATGATGGCGCCTTTAGCACATCAGCCTGGGAGATCGACTATCCGCTGCGCGGACTGACCCTTTCCGCCGGCCCCTATCAGGTATTTGAGGATATCAGCGGCTCCGTGCCAATCTATGCCTACTTTTACCCCGAGTCAGCCGATCTGGCACCAACCTATCTGAAGGAATCGCGCCGCTATCTTGATCTCTATGAACGGCTGTTCGGTCCCTACCCTTTTGCCCACTTTGCTATTGTTGAAAACTTTTTTCCAACCGGTTACGGTTTGCCCGGCTGGACCCTGCTCGGCAACACGGTTATCCGCCTGCCTTTTGTCGTCACCACCAGTCTCGGTCACGAAATTGCCCATTCCTGGTGGGGAAACGGGGTCTGGGTAGATTTCAATCAAGGTAACTGGTCTGAAGGGCTGGTATCCTATATCGCTGATCACCTGTTTGAAGAATATAACAGTAGTGAAAATGCGCGCAGCTACCGACTCAATCAGCTGATAACCTACGCAAACCTGACCAATCCGATAAACCGCTTTACCGTGCAGAACTTCATCTATCGCAGTGATCGTCCGAGCCAGTCCATTGGCTACGGCAAAACCATGATGGTTTTTCACATGCTGCGCCATGAGGTCGGGGATCAAATCTTTTGGCGGACGTTAGGCGAGATTGCCGCACAACAGATGTTCACCCGCATTGGCTGGAGTCATTTTGCTGACTATTTCGGCGCCGCAACTGGCCGTGATTTAACCCCCTTCTTTAGCCAATGGATCAGCCGCACGGATGATCTGCAACTGCAGCTTGTGCAGACAACGCAGGTAGAAACCGATCAAGGCTGGTTAACAGGCGCCACATTAAAGCAGAACACCACGCCTTATCAACTAATGGTCAACATACGACTGGAAAACCATCAGGAGCAACTCACACAAACTATCCGTCTCAACCGCGAACAGCATGAATTTTCCATCGCTACCGAATGGCGTCCGGAGCGTATCATTATCGATCCGGATGTCGACCTGTTTCGCCTGATGGCAGCAACGGAAATTCCGTCAACCATCGCTTCGATCCGCGGCAGCACAAAGCTGCTGGCTGTTGTCGCTGACCACTTGACACCGGTTCCGGCAGCGCGACAGAGCTTGTTGGCCGGCCTGCGTCAGGCGCATATACCGATTATCTCTGTCGAACAGGTGACTGCAGAGCAACTAAGTCAGCATGACTTGCTGATTTTCGGGATTAATGACCGGTTGATGCCGGCGGCTGAGATGGATGAGAGGTTAAAAAAACTACTTAGCAAGGAAGAGGATGGAGCAACGACGTGCGCAGAGGGTGTCGGCGTGATCGTCACACGCAACCCCTATCATCCCGAGCGCCATGCGGCATGGTTTGTCAGTGATGGATCAGAACATGTTGTGTCCGTTGCCCGCAGAATCCCCCATTACGGGCGCTACGGCCAACTCTTTTTTGCCGATGGCAACAACCAGCTCAAAGAGCTCAATCTACCAACCACCACCCCGCTACAGAAATTTTTTATTCAGCAGAAATAACCTGCATGTCTGTTCAGGCGCGCTCAAACGGCTCATAAAGGCGCTTGTATTCATCCTGGGCATAGCGATCGGTCATGCTGGCGATATAGTCGCAGATCACCCGTTCTCGGCCATGAAGCTCGTAGCGGCGTTGGTACTTTTCCGGCAACAGCAAGGGATTATCCATATAATTTTCAAACAGCAAGGTTAAAAAGCGTTCGGCCTTAACCCGCATCCGCTCGACCTTATGGTGGCGGTAGAGTTTTCTGAACAAAAAAGCTTTCAGCTCCTTGTTACGTTCTTTCATCTCTTGGCTAAAAGTCACCAGCTTGCCGGTGTGGCGGCGCACATCATCCAGATAGACAATTGAGTGGCGCTGCAGTTGCGCCGCTGTTGTCGCTACCAGATCCTGGATCAGTTCACCGATCAAGCGACTGACCGTCTGCAGAATATGGCGTTTTTCGCTGATCCCGGGAAAGCGCCGACCAACATCGACCCAGGTGCGCTGCCAGAGTTCTACCCCGGTCAGGTCATCCAGAATAACGTAGCCGGCCTTTAAACCATCATCAATGTCATGGTTGTTATAGGCGATTTCATCAGCGAGATCGATGATCTGCGCTTCGAGGGTCGGCTGTTCGGCCGGACAATAATGAGTGACAGCAGAGATGCCCGCATGATCGTAGGACGTGGTGTGCTTGATAATCCCTTCGCGGGTTTCGTAGCATAAATTCAAGCCGTCAAAGTCCGGATAGCGTTGCTCCAGCACCTCAACAATCCGCAGTGATTGCTGATTATGTTCAAAACCGCCGTGATCCTTCATCAAACGGTTTAACACATGCTCGCCGGTATGACCAAAGGGGGTATGTCCCAGATCGTGGGAGAGGGCCAGGGCCTCTACCAGGTCTTCATTGAGTTTCAGTTTGCGGGCAATGCCGCGGGCAATCTGGGCGACTTCCAGAGAGTGAGTCAAGCGCGTCCGATAATAGTCCCCTTCGTGATTGACAAACACCTGGGTTTTGTATTCAAGGCGGCGAAACGCAGCACAATGGATAATCCGGTCGCGATCGCGCTCAAACGCCAGGCGATCATCCTTGTAGATTTCATCATATTTGCGTCCCCGGCTGCCTTCACTTTTAGCTGCATATTCAGCTAGATACTGTTCATGCATGGCTACACTCCTTGGGCAAATGAATTGTCACTTGTATCTGTTCAGCACCGGGTAGGGAACTCTATGTCAAGGGACGCGATTGTTTCCCGTTGGGTCATCCATGACCGCTTGTTGTCGCCGTCTATGGCGACAACAACCCTTGCCACAGGATCCAAAGGCCCGGCGCGAAGGAAGGCAGCTGAACAATTGCTGTCACTGTTACAATACTAACCAGGTGTGACAATTTAAGTCACGGAAACAGAGATTAAAATCAAAAATTTTTTCACCTTGCCCTTAGCCGGTGCGACTGGTAAAAACCGGACAAACAAAAACCTCATTATGAGTCAGGAGTTGTCAACAACCATGCGTATTATCGCCGGCTCAGCCCGCGGGAAAAAACTGGCTGCCTTTGACGGCAAGCAGATCCGGCCAACCCCGGACCGCGTTCGTGAAGCTCTATTCAGCACGTTGAACAGTCGTTTTGGCGGATTCAATGGTCTCAAGGTGCTGGAACTTTTTGCCGGGACCGGCGCCCAGTCCCTCGAAGCCTTAAGCCGTGGAGCAGCAACGGCAGTAATGATCGAGCATAGTTCCTATGCCATCAAATTGATGAAAGAAAATATTGCCGGTTGCGGTTTTGGCGATCGGGTGACACTGCTCCCCGGTGAGCTTCCCGCCTGCCTGGACAAGGTGTGCCGGTATGCACCCTTTGACCTGATTCTTCTCGACCCTCCTTACCACACCGGTTTGACTGATCAGGTCCTCGCCAGAGTCGAATCCTTGAATCTTTTAGCGGATGGTGGAATAATCTGCGCCGAGACACAACGCAATGAGATGCCAGAGTACCAGGGTGCATTAACCTTGCTTGATCGCCGTTGCTATGGTTCAACCGCAATCCATCTGTTTGGCTTACCTTGAGGAAACTTCATGAATCGACATATAGCCATCTACCCAGGCTCATTTGACCCGTTAACCAACGGCCATCTTGATATCATCAACCGCGGCCTGGAAATTTTTGATACGGTTGTCGTTGCCGTCGCCTGCAACAATGAAAAAAGCGGCCTGTTTTCCATCATCGAGCGCATCGACATGATTAATCAACTGGTCGCTGACAATTCGCGCATCCAGGTTGAAACCTTCAGTGGGTTGCTGGTAGATTATGTGGTCAGCAAAAAGGCCCGGGTCATTCTGCGCGGGTTGCGTGCAGTTACCGACTTTGAATTTGAATTCCAGCTGGCGCAGATGAATCGTACCGTGTGTGAGCAGGTAGAAACCCTCTTTATGATGACCTCCCCCGAGTGCGCTTATTTAAGCTCATCCATTGTCAAAGAGGTCGGCCGCCTCAAGGGAGATATCAGCAAGTTCGTGCCGGCACTGGTCGCCGACAAGCTAATAGAAAAGTTCGGCCATCGCTGAACCTCAGCCCATCTCCTCCAAACGTACAATCATCTCACAGAGTCTGTCAGCCATGTGCTGTTGCAGCAATTTTCCCTTGACGGCACTTGCTTTTGTCGGGTCCCCCCAGATTCCTCCCGGCCAGTATTTCTGTTTATCGCGTACCAGAATTCCTGGCGGAAAAGATGGATATTCTGCCGGTGAGGTACCTTTCACCAGTAACGGATGTGAATGCAGCAGCCGTGAGGTTTCAATCTCGCCGGCATGGGAATCTCCCGGGGTTTCCAGTAGCCCTTGTGCTACCTTAAGGGCCAGATCATATTCCTTGATCACCGCGATCTGGATGTCAGTAAAACGGTTCAACAATTCTTCACCGGCATCAACCAGGGTTGCCATATGGGTGGTGCCGGCGTGACCACTAAGCAGAATGACATAACGCAGCCCCTGGGCATAGAGGGAGGATACCAGGTCCAGCACCAGCATCTTTAAAGTGCCGGTGGAAATGCCGATCGTCCCGGGATGCTGCGCCGTTGAACGGCAAACACCATAGTGGACCGGTGGCGCAATAAAAAGAGGCCGTCTGGTGGCAGCCACCCGGGCAATATCGATGGCCTGGAGGGTGTCGGTATCAAGGGGCAGATGGCTGCCGTGTTGCTCTGTCGATCCAAAGGGGACAATAACCGTGCGCGTGGTTTTCAGACCGGCACCAAATTCCACCATCGTCATTTCTTCTATAATCATCGTGACTCCAAAAAAAAATATCAAGTTGATTCTAGATAAAACTATTTAACCCCTAAATATACATGGGTTTGTGGAATTACAAGAACTTCAGGGTGGATAGTTGCAACGAGGGCTTGCAGTGCCAGGAGCCTGGGAACAGAAACCCCAACCCGGTTGTTGCGGGTCAGCGGTTGCAGAATGATGGGGGTTGCTGGTCTGACGGCCTGGACCAACTGCGCGGCCTGGAGTAGTTCTTCATCGGTGGTGGCTTCACCAACAATCACTTTTACCGAGCACTGTGTTTGTGTGGCAATTGCGAGAAAATCGGCATGCGCCTGCCAGTCTGTTATCTGGCCGGTTACCGACGGCAGCTTGATATCCATGGCGACATAATCAACATGGTCGACTATCAGTCGCAAAGCTGCAGGCAAAGTGCCATTGGTTTCCAGGGAGATCGGCAACAGTTGGCGCAGGTGGGGCAGCCAAAGCTCAAGCAGTTCGGCATGCAGTAACGGCTCACCGCCAGTGATGCTGATGGAGTGATGGGCTTGGGGGTGTTTTTTCAACCATTGTTTAAGCAGATTCACTACCCGATCAAGGGGAACCGGGTTCTCATACTCAACTAGAGCGCCGGAACCGGAATCTTCCTCCACCAGGCACAGACTTCTACTTAAAAAACTGGTATCACAGTAGTCGCAGTCGAGATTACAGCCGGCAAAACGGATAAAAACCTGGCGCCGGCCTAATAGCTCCCCCTCCCCTTGCAGCGAAGAAAATACTTCGATCAGATCAGCTGCGGGTATATGCAGCATATGCGTTATCCGATTCCCATACCGTTACCTTCTGGACAATCACCTCATATTCTTGCAGCGACTTCTGAATTTGCTCAAAAACATAACGGGCAATCTGTTCCGAAGAAGGGCTGATATCTTTAAAGGCATCAAGATCATTAAGATACTTGTGATCCAGATAGTTCATGACCTCACGCGTATGTTTTTTCAGAATTTTGAAATCGATGCCAAGCCCCGATTTATCAAGACTTTCGGCACTGACCGTGACTTCAACCTTCCAGTTATGACCATGCAGGTTTTCGCAGTCGCCCTGATAATGCAACAGATTATGAGCGGCAGCGAAGCTGGTTATGATGGACAGATGGTACATGGTTTCTCCTCAAATCAAGAAAAAGGTGTCTCGTCCAGATCGTCTGTCGGTTCCGGCGCTTTTTCGCCGGCCACCGCGTATTCCTCATTATCCCAGCGCCCAAGGTCAATCAATCGACAGCGTTCCGAGCAAAAAGGGCGCGAGGGATTATTCTGCCATTGGGTTTGAGTTCTGCAGTAAGGGCAGTTTATTTTGATAATCTTCTCCATTGAAACAACCTTTTTAGTCATCTTTTTTCTATTCTAGCCAACCTTGGGCAGGTGTGACAATGATTCCTTGATCTCTTCTTCCGGATATTCATAGTCGTTGAGCTTGCCCGCCAGATAATCATCGTATGCAGTCATATCAACATGGCCGTGACCGGAGAGATTGAAGAGGATCGTCTTTTCCTTACCTTCTTCTTTGGCCTGCAGGGCTTCATCAATGGCGCCACGGATCGCATGGCTCGATTCCGGTGCCGGAATAATTCCCTCACAGCGGGAAAACTGCACCGCCGCTTCAAAACAGGCGAGCTGGTGCACCGCCTTGGCTTCGACAACACCGGCGTGTACCAACTGCGATACCAGCGGCGAAGCACCATGATAGCGCAATCCGCCGGCATGGATCCCCGGTGGCATAAAATCATGGCCAAGGGTGTACATCATGGACACCGGTGCCATTTTGGCCGTATCACCGTAGTCAAAGGCATAGACACCACGGGTCAGGGTCGGACAGCTGGCCGGTTCCAGAGCAACGACCCGTACCTGTTTGCCATGGGCCTTGTCGGCAATAAAGGGAAAGGCAATACCGGCAAAGTTGGAACCGCCACCATGACAGCCAATAACCACATCGGGGTAATCCCCGATCATCTCCATCTGTGCCTTGGACTCCAGACCAATAATCGTCTGATGCAGACAAACGTGATTGAGCACGCTACCTAAAGCATAGCGGGTATCGTCGCGGGTGGCTGCGTCTTCCACCGCCTCACTGATAGCGATACCGAGGGAGCCGTTACTGTCGGGATGCTGGGCGAGAATTGAACGACCGGCATTGGTACGGTTCGATGGGGATGGGATAACCTCGGCACCCCAGAGTTGCATCATGCTCTTGCGGTAGGGCTTCTGGTTGTAGGACACCTTGACCATATAAACGGTACACTCCAACCCGAACATCTGACAGGCCAGGGAAATGGATGATCCCCATTGGCCGGCGCCGGTTTCGGTGGCAATACGTTTGGTGCCGGAAATCTTGTTGTAATAGGCCTGCGGAACAGCGCTGTTGGGCTTATGGGAGCCGGCCGGGGAACCGCCTTCATACTTGTAGTAGATTTTCGCCGGGGTAGCGAGCACCTTTTCCAGGCGATGAGCGCGGTACATGGGCGCCGGACGCCACAGCTGGTAAATATCGAGAACTTCCTGCGGGATATCGATCCAGCGCTGGTTAGACACCTCCTGCTCAATCAAGGGCATGGGAAACAGGGGGAGCAAATCATCGGGAGAGACTGGTTGCATGGTGCCGGGATGAATTACCGGTGCCAGAGGGCCTGGCATGTCGGGAATAATATTGTACCATTGGCGTGGAATCTGTGATTCCGGAAGGATGATCTTGGTCTGCATGGGGTCTCCTTGCACTATGTCAGCTTTGTCACTGTTCAACGCAGAAAAAATTGTCGATAGAAATAATGATTCAAGGACTTAACAGCTTCATTGGATAGCACGTAACGCCAGTAAAAACAAGGTTGCACAGCACCTTCAATGGTTGAAAAAAGTACCTGATTACAGACCTAAAGATTCATCAATCAGTCAATTTTTACCCCTCATCTGAGGTTTTGGGATGACCGATAGCAATACACAGGCAATCCGCCTCAGCGTAGATAGCTGAACCGCTGCATACCCTCCCCTTCACCAGCACTTTACGCCCGCTCATGGAAACCACTTCGCTCTCGACCGTCACCACAGTTTGCAGCGGCAACAGGTTACGAAAACTGACATTGAGATTGGCAACAACTACCGCGTGACCTGCAGCCCAGCCGGTTAAACCCAGCACCTCGTCAAGCACCGCCGCTATCGCGCCACCGTGAGCATGACCGGGCGGCCCCTCGGTTTCCGGACCAAACCACACCCGCGCTTTGAGCTGCTGAGCGGCATCACGATAATAGCGGATGCGAAAACGCTCCCCGTGTGGATCACCGGAAATAAATCGCAACGAACTGCCCACCAGGGCCGGCGCATCAAAAGCGGTCCAGTCGGATTCCCCGCGCAAATCGACTGCCATACCATCCGCTTTGGCCATTGTTGTGTCCATAAGCAACCCTTTCGTTGTGAAAAAAAAGGGCCAAAGCTGCTGTCAGCTAAAGCCCTTGTTTTTATTGGAGCGGGAAACGGGATTCGAACCCGCGACTCTCAGCTTGGGAAGCTGATACTCTACCAACTGAGTTATTCCCGCATGGTGGTGCGCAGTATAGAGATAGCGTTCAGTTTTTGTCAAATCCAAAATGCGTTCGTAACCACCCGTGTGCTTCATCTGCGGAATCAATCCTTCCTGTTATTTCCAGCATTTTAATCTGTTGCAGCAACTCACCGATAATACTCTTATCCGTACCGGCATATGGCATGATGGCATGACCATCGAGAAGGTCAGGAATACGGCCGTTAACCTGCTGTTGCTCATAGGCCTTGAGCAAAGTGATCACGGTATCATCATGCAATTGTCCCCGACCCCAGCCATGATAAAAGACCCGCTCCACACCACACGGATGGAGCTGTTCCACAACCAGAGCCCGCTGACGATCTGACGAAAACCGGCGCAACCGTTGAAGCCATGACGCCGGCAGATCATCACGCAGGGCTCCCAACATACGTTGCTGGGCTCTGCTCAGGCGCAGTTCAGCAGAAATCTGGTCGAAGCGTTGCGGTGCATACGCCATTAACAGCGCGGCCAGGTGAAACACCGGGCGCTGCGGTTGAAACTCCTTGCTGATGGCAAGTTGATGTTGATGACAAAAAGCATTAAAGCGATCAAAAAGGGATTGCTGGGTTGCAACATAATCCGATACAGACCAGCTTGGATCGGGCTCTCCAATAAGCACCTCCAACACCGTTGTCCGGGATAAAATCTCTAGTGCGTAGGTCATATTTCTGACTGCAACAATCTTCAGTAGTTCTTCACGAATCCGCTCCACCGCGACCTGCTTCAGCAACTGCGCCTGCTGTGTCATTGCGGTGATGGTTTGGTCATCTATCGTGAAATTCAGAACTGCGGCATGACGAACACCTTTAAGAATCCGCAGCGGGTCATCGCTGAAACTGGCGGCAGAACACATCCTCAGTTGCCGACTTTTGAGGTCAGTAACACCGCTTAAAGGGTCAAACAGATGAGCAGGTTTATTGATGGGGATAGCGATGGCATTGATGGTAAAGTCGCGTGCAGCCAGATCACCGGCGATGGTTACCGCGCGCAACGGGGAAAAATCAAAAGAAATGCCGTCAGCCAGTAGAATTCGGCTCTGTCGCCGTTGCTCGTCGAGCCAGAACCAGTATCCCCTTCCCTTGGCCCACCTGCGCGCCCAATCGCTTGGGTCTTCGCTGCTGACGAGATCAATATCCGCGCATTCGTTGTCCAGCAACAGATCACGCACACAGCCGCCAACCAGCCAGGAAGTCATACCACCGGCACGCAAACTCTCAATAAACTCCGAAAAAACCGGAATCTGTTGACTCAATTTCGCTACAAGCTGACTGTTATCCATTGAAAATCATTCTACTGATACCAATAGGAATAAATAAAACAATCTGGTTGTCTATTTGACTCCAGTAAAGCAGAAAACAGGATCTGGATTCTGCGACTTTGCTTCGCTACGCGCAGAATGACGCCCGGTTCTTTTCCATAAACGTGCTTCTTTGTCATCCTGCGCGAAGTCGCAGGATCCAGATTATTAGCAGGTCGCATCGGTCCCGATCTTCTAACCGTTATAGCTGGAGCCAAGTGGATAACCAAATAAAACAAAAGGGCTGCGATCAGTTGCAGCCCTTTTATTTTGGGTAGAAATACAGGTTTCTGATCTGGAAAAGAGCTAAGCCAGAT
Organism: Pelovirga sp.; assembly: GCF_059864205.1. Taxonomy (NCBI): domain Bacteria; kingdom Pseudomonadati; phylum Thermodesulfobacteriota; class Desulfuromonadia; order Geobacterales; family Geobacteraceae; genus Pelovirga; species Pelovirga sp. The sequence goes on along the minus strand of NZ_JCBCBS010000157.1, from coordinate 9,932 downwards.
CCTGCTCCGCTTGATGGATCAGATCAAACAATTCCTGGATATCCTCTTCCTCGATGCAGGAGAAAGCGATGCGCAGATCCTTGCTGCCGATAGAGATGGTGCCGACACCATACTTGTCGAGCAGGTGCACGCGCAGTTTTTCAGCATCGACCCTTTTCAATTCGAGACACATGAAATAGCCGGAATTGAATGGATAGTAGCTCCAGGAATCGGCATATTTGCTATCGCCGAGAACTTCCTTCACCTTGAGGGCACGACCTTGCATTACCTCAAACTTTTCTTGTTTCTGCTTGTCAAAATCAGGGGAGCGTAACGCATCAATAACAAAGGTCTGCGACGGATGCGGACAGTTGGAAATGGTCGCCCGGATAATCCCCAGGGTTTTTTTCTCCAGCGCAGTCAGAACTTCGTTACTGTCACCTGTCATACCGTCAGCAAAGGTGATAAAACCGACGCGGAAGCCCCAGACGAACTCCTCTTTGGTCGCACCATCAAGCTTAATAGTAAGAAGACGGGGGTGTTGATTCGCCAGCTTGCCGAACAATGACTCTTTCAGAGAGTCTTCGTAAAAAAGACCAAAATAGGCATCGTCGGTGATAACCACCAGGTTGCAGCCATCCGCAGCAACTTCCTTAAGGGCTGCTACCAGAGCATCGCCTTCAGCTACGGTCGGGGTATAACCACTGGGGTTGTTGGGGAAGTTAAGCAGGACAATCGCCTTGCCCTTTTCAGTTGCAGTTTGTTTGAGACAAGCCTTGAACGCCTCAACGTTAAAACCACCGGCATCGGTGAAGGTGGTGAATTTTTTAACTACCGCACCACGGCGAGTGACAAAGGTCAGGTTATAGTTACCCCACATCATATCGGGCAGCACCACCTGATCGCCGGCATCCATGAACAGGTCAGCAACGATGGACAACCCGTGGGTCAAGGCACTGGTCACCACCGGCATGCCAAACACCTTATCCTGCTGGCTGGGATTTTCACGCAGCATCTTCTCGCGCCAAAGCTTGCGCAGTTCCGGCTTACCGGCCGGCGGCGCGTAGGGATAGATGTCTTTGGGATCAAAACCCTTTAGCTTATCTTGAATGCACTGAAGGAACATGGGACCGCCCTTTTCGGTGGCAGTCCCGATGGTGGCATTAAATTTATGAGCTTTTTCTTTGGCCTCAGCCGACTGGCTCAGAATACCTTTAGGAAAGAACAGGTTCTTGCCCAGATCCGACAGCATTTCAAGGGTATGGGGATTGTTTTTTTGAATCAGTTCGTTCAGTTCCACTGCAAGTGGGTTCATCTTGATCCTCCGTCGGGAATATGTGGCAACAAGCCACTTTGTTAAATGTCTAAGGGATTTTTATCTGTGTTGAAATCAGCTTTTTCTTTTTTCTTACGATTCTTGCTACGTGTCCGCTCAACCAGATAAAGAATGCCAAATGTTATCAGCAGGACTACCAAAGTCAACAGAATATCAGCAAATCGGAAAGAAGCCATAAGTACCTCTTTTTCTAATTCTAAGAGACTGGTGTAACACGCTTCAACGCTGTGCGTGCGTGCTCATGCTTGTCATCAAGTCGGGTCGCCATGGTCAGGGCTTCATAAGCACCGGCCAGATCATTGGCAGACTCACGACAGATACCGATGAAATAATAGAGTTCGGCACCAGGTAGTTCGCGCAACAGCTCCCCCTGATGAACCAGCTTTTCAACAAGCTCATATGCCGCAGGCATATCGCCGGAGTCGAACAGCTGTCGCGCTTGTCCGAGTTGCTCCAATTGGAGCTGCAAGGGTTGTCCAGGCGCACCACCTTGCTCAATAAGAGCGAGGCGCTGTTGCAGCTGAACCCGTTCTGTCTCGTTGTCCATCTGACTGACAGCATGCTGCCAGTAAAGCTTGGCCTGATGATAATTACCCGACAGATAACAGACCTGACCGAGGTAGTTGAGGTTATTGACATCCTGCTGCCGGACCCGGCGGGCTTTTTCAAACCACTGGCGGGCAGACTGAAGCTGATCACCGGCTGTGATCAAATGATCAGGATGAACGGCCAGGTTGAAACAGCAGGTGCCCAACTTGTGCAGCAAACCAAAGTTACGTTCGTCCAAGTGCAACAATATTTTCAGCAAGGGGATTTTATTCTGCAGCGCGACATCATCATGAGGGCGCAGGTCGAGCAGCAGCAACTGTGAACCCATATCGGAAATCAAGAAAGGATACGCCTGCCGCAGGATATTGGCGTAAACAACAGCCTGTTCCGTTTCCGGATTGGCACAAAGATACGCATAAATCCCTTCACCGATATGGCGCTCAGAGGGGGCAACAGACAGATCATCAGGAGTGTCGGTGGCGCATAGTGGTAACGGAATGGAAGGCAACTCCAGTTGGTCATCCTCGCCGATAGACAAGGTCATCCCCTCAGGTGGCGTCCAGAACATAAAGGATTCTGCGGTGGATGGTGGTGGTGTTTTGGACATCAGTAAATACCTCACTAGTAAGCCGTGAAAATCTACTGCAAAATTGAAGATTAATCAACCGCAGGGTTTTTATTTATGAGGTAACTATTCACCACTATCCTTGTGCAGGGTCGGGGGTCCTGTGGCAGGGGTGTTTGTCGCCATGGATGGCGACAACAAGCGGTCATGGATGACGCAAAGCGTCCCTTGGCATAGGACTCCAGACCCGGTGGCGAATAGATGTGAATTGAGAAAATGGCTGGGGCGCCAGGATTCGCCCACTACGTCACCGCCATCACGGCGGTTCCTGCGTCGGCTCCCCTTCGCTCACTGACGCGGCCATCCATGGCCGCTCTTCTGACATTAAGTCAGCGTTCGCTGCGCTTCGAATCCTGGCGGATGAAATTGTTTTTGAATTGAGAAAATGGCTGGGGCGCCAGGATTCGAACCTGGGAATGCCGGAATCAAAATCCGGTGCCTTACCGCTTGGCGACGCCCCAATGAAGGAAGAACGATTTTCTAGCAAAGATAATTTACAGCGTCAAGGGAAAACCTTTAAACGGCAAAATCAATCAGCCACCAAGACACCAAGAACTCCAAGAAGATCAGGTAAACGCTTTTATTGTTTTAACCTCTATCCGTTTTTTTGTCTCTCTTGGTGCCCTTGGAGCCTTGGTGGCTAGAAGGTTTTTAGTATGATTTAAACATTCTTCGTTGACCAGAAACGATTACGCAGGGAATCGGCCAGTGAATAAAGCACCGGCACCACAATCAGGGTCAACAGGGTGGCAAAGGCGAGTCCGAAAATAACCGCAACAGCCATAGGGCCCCACCATTCCGACGATTCTCCACCAATTTCCCAGGCGAAGGCATGAAAATCGAAACTGACCCCGAGAGCCATGGGCAGCAGCCCGAGGATTGTCGTTGCTGCAGTGAGCAATACCGGGCGAAAGCGCACCATGCCGGCACGCATAATGGCGGCAAAGGTATCCATGCCGCTACGCATCAGCTGATTGGTGTAGTCGATGAGGACGATGGCGTTGTTAACAACAACTCCGGCCAGAGAAATGGCGCCGATCCCGGTCATGATAATGCCAAATGGCTTGGCGGTAATCAGCAGCCCGAGAAAGACCCCGGTCAGCGAAAGAACAACCGTTGTCATGACAATCAACGCCTGCAACAGGGAATTGAACTGGGTCACAAGCACCAGCATGATCAACAGCACCGCACCAATAAAGGCTTTGGATAAAAAGGCGGTGGCCTTGTTCTGTTCCTCCTGCTCACCTGAATAGGCAACCAGGTAGCCGTTGGGCAGGCGCAGGTCAGCAAGACGTTCCTGGATTTCCATCAACACTTCATTACTGTTGCGCCCGTAGGTCTCAGCCGACAAGGTAGCAACCCGTTTCAAATCGAGATGACGAATCGAACCAAAGCCCACCCCGGTTTCGACATGAGCAACGGTCGATAAGGGTATCGGCACCCCGGTTTCGGCGGGAATCAGCAGGTTGTCGATGTCGGCCAGGTGCTGCCGCCGTGACGGCGGAAAACGCGCAACGATATCGTATTCATCCTCCCCTTCACGAAAAACCCCCAGTTTGGTACCACTGATGGCCGCCTTGGCCATCTCCGATATTTCCGAGGTTGACAACTGCAGCAGACTGGCCTTTTCACGGTCTACGACAATGCGAATTTCCGGTTGCGCCCGTGCCAGGTCATCCTGCAGATCAACCAGGCCGGGTACCGACTCGATTCTGCTATGGATCTCCTTGACCAACCCCTCAATCACATCAATATCTTCACCGCTGACCTCAATATTGACCGGTGGTCCGGTGGGAGGGCCTTCTTTTTGCTTTTCTACAATAAAATACGCACCCGGAATCGGTAACACCGCCTGACGAATGCGATCCAGCACATCGGTGGCCGGCTCCTTACGGTCATGACGGTCGACAAATTCAAGGGAGATCTTGCTCAGATTGGAGAGAATGCTGCCACCGCCACCATCAGCGCTGCTGGTGGTACCGACATCGGTGATAACAAACTGGATATCCGGCTCAGCCAGAGAAATTGCCTCAACAGTGCGGGCCAGCAGATCTGAAGTGTCAAGATTGGTGCCAACCGGTGCCTCAATTTCGATAAAAGCACGGTTAGGTTGCGTATCAGGAAACAACTCAACACCGTGATCGAAAATAACATAGAGGGTGGTAATGCCAACCAGCATGATCAGTGCTGCCAATGCTACCAGCAGACGCCGGCGCAGGGCATATTCGAGCGACCAGGCGTAGACCCTGAGAATGAGCGGCAACTTTTTATCTTCAAGGCGCCGATCCGGGTGAACGGTCATTATGTGGGCACAAATTGTCGGGTTAATCACCAATGCGACAAACAACGATGCCAGCAAGGTGATCATCAGGGTCTTCGGCAAAAATGCCATAAACTCCCCCATAATACCGGGCCAGAACAACAGCGGGAAAAAAGCACAGAGGGTTGTCACCGTAGAACTGATAACCGGCCAGCCGACCTCAGACACGGCAATCTTTGCCGCCTGATCACCGCTGGTCCCGCCTTGCATGTGACGATAGACATTTTCGACGATAACAATGGCGTTATCAACCAGCATACCGAGGGCAAGAATCAGACTGAACAGCACGACCATATTCAGGGTGATGTTGAGCAGATAGAGAACCGAAAAGGCAATCAACATGGTAAAAGGGATCGCCAGGGCAACGAAAAAGGAATTGCGAAAACCTAAGAACAAAAATAGCACGCTAACGACCAGTATCAGGCCGGTAATAATGTTGTTTTCGAGATCGCGCACCATGTTGCGAATATCGTCGGACTGGTTGAAGGTAACCGCCAACTCCACCCCGGGGGGCAGCATGGGTTCGGCATCAGCCAGCAGGGCAAATACCCGGTCAGCGACGTCAATAATATTGGCGCCGGAACGTTTTTTGATGGCAAGGGTGACACTCTGTTCGCCATTGAGTCGTGAATAACTGCTGCGATCTTCAAATGCGTCAACCACATCAGCGACATCTTTGAAATAGATGATGCGACCGTCGCGGCGGGTCAGAACCAGATTGTCGATTTCGTTGGGGTCGGTAAATTCGCCGGGGATTCGCAGCAGGTATTTGGCTTCACCGATATCAATACTGCCACCCGGGATATTGACATTCTCGCGCGCAACCGCGCGGATCACTTCGGCCAGGGAAATCTGATAAGCAAACATGCGGTCAGGGTCAAACTCAACGCGTATTTCACGCTCGCGTCCACCACTTAAGACCACTTCGAGAACGCCGGGGATGGTCTGGATCCAGTCCTGGAGTTCCTCGCCGACCTTCTTTAATACTGTTTCGTCGGCGCTGCCCGCTACCGAGACCATCAGAATAGGAAACTCCGACAGGTTGATCTCCTGCACTATCGGATCGTTTTCCAGATTGCGCGGCAGATCCCCTTTGGCCTGGTCGACCTTATCACGCACCCATTGCATGGCCAGGTCGATATCCACATCGGGGATAAATTCGATGATGATCATCGATGATCCTTCGGCACTGACCGAACGGATCTTTTCAACGTCTTTTAGTCCTTTCAGTTTGCGCTCAATTGGATGGGTGATCAGGCTTTCGATATCTACCGGTGCTACCCCTTCATAGGGGGTCACGACCAGCACATAGGGTACGGTGACATCAGGGGTCGATTCACGCGGCAGGATTAGATAGCTGTACATGCCGGCAATGATAATAATCAACATCAACGAAAAAACCGTGCTGCGCCGCTCAACTGCGGCATCAGTGATCAGCATTACCGTGCCTCTTCTACGTTGACGGCGACGCCATCAATCAATAACTGCTGTCCTTTGATCACCAGATGCTGTCCAACCTCAAGGCCACTGCGCACTACCAGCTGCTGACCGACCGATCTGCCGGTTATGACTTCAACCTCACGCGCATAACCATCTTCAACAATATAAGCGACCTTGATATTACGCCGATCCAGTACCGAGAACATTGGTACAACCAAGGCCTGCTGATGCTCCTGACGGACAAAGGTGGCACGGGCAATCATCCCCGGCCGCAATTTAGCGCCTGGCTGCGCAATCAGCATTCTGGTGTGATAAGTACGTGAGGTTTCATCAGCGACAAAGGCAATATGCTCGATCACTGCCGTTAGTGGTTCAGCCTGATCGCCATGAATAATTGCCGGGGTAATAGTCACCTGTTGACCAGGGTGCAAAAAAATCACATCTTTTTCCGGAACATCGGCAATAACCTCCAACTGCTCAACCGACACCAGTCGCAAGAGCGGTTTACCGATATCAACATATTCACCAGCATCCACCAGACGGCGGTCAATCACGCCGCTAATGGGTGCGCGCAAAGTTGTTTTTTTTAACTGAATCCGCGCCTGTTCCAACAGTGTTTGTGCCGCTGTCAGCCCATTATTGACATCGTCCAGCTCCTGCTTACTGATCAGTCCTTCCGCTGCCAAACGCTGAAGCCGATCTCGACGTGTGGTCAACACTGCAACATTTCGGGTTTCACGTTCCAACTGGGCACGTACCACAGCAGAGTCTATTTCTATCAGTGCCTGACCCTGTACGACACTCATGCCCTCACGCACCGGGGTTTTTACTACCGTGCCGGCAATTTCAGCTGAGAGGATCAGATCGTCATGCGCCTGTACCCGTGCCGGCAGGGTAAAGGTTTCGGTCAGATCAACGGGAACCAGGGATTGGGTAACGACATTGACCCGCCGAGCGTGGTCGGCAACGCCTGCCGCCGGTGGTGCGGAATCACAGCCACTGATGAGCAACAGAGCAAAAGGCAGCAACAGGCTGCAGATAGATAATCTCCTCATCATCAACGCTTAAAAGCCCTCCCCGTCGGCAGCCGGATAAATCTGGTAACGGTCAAATATTTCACCCACCACAAACGCCAGGTTGGCGTAGGCCAGATGGTGAGCGGTAAACGCCTGCAAGCGCGTAATCCGGGCACTAATCATATTGTCCTGAAAAGCTACCAACCGATGGGTATCGGAAAGCCCTTCATCAAGACGGCGCTGCTCCTGCTCAAGGGCAATAGTTGCCAGTCGCTCAAACTCTGCGCTGATGGCCTGCTGTTCCTGCGTGTGGTTCAGTTCCACGATCCTTTCACGAATCTGTGTCTGGGTGTCCATATCCAGGTCGCTAAGCTGGTAGCGCTGCTGCTGGACAGACATCTGGGACTGACGCTGACGAGATTGGGCGGCGCGGTTGCCCAAAGGGACGGAAAATTCCAGAGCAACGCCCCACTGATAACCGTCAGCGCTGCTCATGCCGGCAAACGAATCCTCCCAGTTGCCACGGTAAGGGGTATCGGCCTGCTGACGTCCGGCCAAACCGTTAAGGCCGGCCTGCAAGCGCAGATCAAGTTGCGGTTTAAGCTGCTGGTTAAAAAAATCAAGCTGCCGTTGCCGGCTGGCCAGCGATAATTGCGCAATCTGTCGATCCAGACGCTTTACCCGTGCGGTTTCCAGCAGTATCTCATACTGATCGGAAAATGCAGAAGGTTCAGGTTCATCTGCAAAAAGCGGTGTGGGGTTAAAGCCCGCCGGCAGCTGTCCGTCCAATTGACGATTTAACTGTTCAAAGAGCAAGTCGTGCTGTTGCCGCGCCTGGGCCAGCAGCAAACGGCGTTCCGCCAGGGTCGCCTCGGCACCCTGGATTTCAGTAATGGCGACCAGTCCCTCTTCAAAGCGGCGGTGATTAACATCAAGCAGGCCCTCGGCCAATACCAACGCCTCGTTACGCAAGGCCATAATCTGGTATTGCAAAGCCAGTTGGCGCAGGGCGTATTCAAGCTGCAGCGCTAATTGCTGAGCATGGAGTAAAAATCCCAGTTCTGTCTGTTGCAGTTGATAGCCGGCGCGATCGATCGCCGTTTGATTAGCGATCTGACCATAGTTGCGCAGTAACGGCTGGTTCAATTCAATGACAAAGGCACTGCGATAGCGCGGATCAAGGGTGCTGGAGGCATCAAAGCCGCTGAATCGCTCGGTCAACAGACGAGCTGACGCTGTCATGCCGCTACTGAAGCGTTGGCGCAAACCGATGGTCCCCTGGTACTGGCGGGTCGTCATTCGGCCACTGAACTGATCAGTGACAAAAGGAGCTTTTTGTTGCTCATAACCGACCAGGGTAAAGGCCTCGGGATCAAATGCTGCTTGTTCAATCACAATCGCCTGTTGTGCCTTGTCAATCTCTACCTGGTCGATCTGCAGTTGGGTATTGGTGCGCAACCCCAGGATAATCAGCTCATTGAGAGACGAAGGTGCTGACCGGGACAGCTGTGGACAGGCGAGTCCGACAAGGATCAATACACACGCAAGCAGATAGCTCATGAGATGATCCCATGGCAGACTTGATGAAAAAGGGTTCTCATGCTCTTTTCAACCTCTTCTAACGAATCAAAATAGCCACTGTACCAGCCGGCCAACAGGCCGACGTAGAGGGAGAAAAAATGCCCGGACAGGGTGAAATGGTCCTGGTTCGGGGCAATCTCCCCGCGCTCTTCTGCTACACAAAAAACCCCCTCAAGGATGTCAAAATAGCGTTGGTTATGTTCCCGGGCTTTGTCGGTTGGTTCTTTAGGAAACAACATCTCTCGCAGCAACAAGCGCCCAAACTCACGATTTTCTGTGATAAAAACAAACTTGATCATAAAAAATGCAATCAGATATTCGACAAAAGAAATCTCCTTTGAATGCTGTTCCTTGAATTGGTTGAATGCTATGACCAACCGGTCATCACAGTACTGCAGGAAGATATCATCCTTGGCGGGAAAGTAGCCGTAGATTGTCGCCTTGCCGACCCCGGCAGCGTGGGCGATATCTTCCATACTGGTGGCATCAAACCCTTTGCAACTGAACAGCTCGACCGCAGCTTCCTCAATCGCGCGCCGGGTTTGCTGTTTTTTTTGTGCCCTGACACCACTCATGTTCAACTCCACAAAAAGAATCTCGAATGCAGTCGAGTTTACCTGAAAATGGTTTCAGGTCAACAAAAGAGCCAAGACATAAGAGGATAATTGTGGCATAGTGCGCGCAAGTAAAATGAAAAGCGCCAACAACCTGCAGAGAGTTTAAATCAATGAATGATATAAATGAACGTCCGGTCGCTGATCTGCGCCGTAACCTACGTGCCCCACTGATTATTCAAAAAGTCCATCTGCATGGCGAACGATCGACTATTTTTGGTTACAGCAAGAACGTCAGCCGTAGCGGTATGTATATTTCAACCACCAACCCTATCGAAGCGGGTCAACAGGTTGAGTTGGAATTTCAGCTGCCGCCCCCCCTCCGGGGGACTGTTCGCTGTTTGTGTGAAGTCGTCTGGAAGCGCCCCTTTGGTAGCCATCTTCCTTTTGAAGCAGGTATGGGAATGAAGTTTGTCGATTTGCCGGTAGAAATTTCTGAGCAGCTGGATGACTGGGTTCGCAGCCAGAGCTA
>NZ_JCBCBS010000137.1:0-103486 GCF_059864205.1 Pelovirga sp. | reverse complement strand
TGTGCTGAGCGGTTTGATCGTCGCAGGGATGGAAACCGGTTCTTTTTTCTGGATTTGCATTTGGTTCGCAGATGGTTTCAGCGGCGTCTCCGCATGACTGGCGCCGAGGAACAAGAAACAAAATACCACCAACCCGAGAATGCCAACGACAGCGACAGTTCTTAACTTTGCTAATGATTCCATCGACAACTCCTCACGGTTTTTTGATTGTAAGCGAGAGCAACCGGGATAGTCCCGCCACCTTTTGGGCTCCAGCGCAACGCTAACCTTCTAGCGGGGTATCAGTTCCACGCGCCGTCGGCTTTGCCAACCAAGACATCAGTAGGCATTGTACGCGAAAACGTGATGACTTCCGGGGGTGTCGAAAAAACTAGTGTTACAACTCCTGAGACCCCAAAGCAAATCAATCCAAAAACAAAGTAAAAAGCCGCTGCCGAACCAGAGTCCGCAGCGGCTTCCCATTAAACAGGTCACGAAAATGATTTCATGCCTACCTCTTAATGACTATTTATTTATTGTTCACATTTGAGTGCAACAATATGTACCAGAAGTGTAGCAAACAATCCGGAAAAATCAATTCTCGACAAAATTATCGCGAAATACCATACAGGGTAAAAGTTCTGATTAAAATTAACCAGATATTGTCCGTAGCGATTGCGTTTAATTGACCTGAACATCACTTTTTGGTAGTCAAGGACATCACCCCGTTGAGAAGCCACATCACCATATAAAAAAATTAGGAAGCAAGGATGACCCCTTCCGAACATCTCACCTTCTGCACAAAACTGATCATCTCCCTGGTTAATGAAGCGCCGCAGAACCACCTCCATGGGTTTGATGAACAAGCCTGGGGCAGTCCGCTGATCGGCGTGGCGGCAGGCAATGATCCCCTGTTTACCCAGTACAAACAGATCATCGGTTCAGTGCACTGGACACCGGCAGAAGCTATGTCCATCGCTTATCCTGATGTGGCTTTTGACCCGCGAAACTTGCGTGTTATCTGCTGGATACTGCCGCAGACCATAGAAACTGTGCTGGAACAGCGCCAACAGGATAAACTGCCGGGAAAACGCTGGGTGCTGTCACGCTATTACGGAGAGAAATTCAACGAATGGCTGCGTCTGACACTGCGTGATGAATTCAAACAACAGGGGATTCACGCCAGCGCGCCGACCCTGCTATCCGACTGGGCCTATCGTCAGACTCCCCAGGCGGGGATCTGTTCCAACTGGTCGGAGCGCCACGCCGCCTATGCCGCCGGACTTGGAACCTTTGGTCTGTCGGACGGTTTTATCAGTGAAGCCGGAAAAGCCGTCCGCATCGGCTCAATCATCGTTGCGGCCGATATTGCGATCACCCCGCGCAGCGCTACCTCCCATACCGCCAACTGCCTCTTTTATGCCCGCGGCACCTGTGGTGCCTGCATCAAACGCTGCCCGGTGGCGGCCATTTCCAAGGACGGGCACGACAAAATCGCCTGTCATAACTACATCCGCCAGGTCACTGCCCCCTACGCCAAACAACTCAGCGGTCAGGAGGTGACACCTTGTGGGCTGTGTCAGGTTTGCATCCCCTGTGAACACCGCAACCCTCTGCGCAGCGATTCAAAATAATCGCGTTGGCGATGGCCGACAAAGTTTTTTTGTAGCAAGGAGTAGATCCTACTGGCCCTTACCTGCAGATCAAGCTGGATTTGGGCGCGCGGCAACACCTCAGGTTCAGCACCATAGCGGCGCTTGAGGATGGCCTGAATTCTGGAAAAGTTCTGGATCAGGGGAATGGTTCGCCGTTTGCGCCGAGAGGCCAGAAATGCCTCACCGCGCTCACTGACCGCGAGCAGATGCAAGTAGGATGGTGGAGAGGCCAATAACGATTGCGCCGTCTCCTTCACAATAGCGAGAAGAACCGCCACCAGAGCCCGTTGTACGCGAGTGCGGGTGAGATGCCTCGCTTTGACCGCACTGATGAGCTGTTCCAGACCAGCAGCTTCGTCTGCTGCTTCAATCAGGCGATGTTCGAGTCCCGCTTCAATCCACCAGTAACGGGTCAGATCATTTGCCTGCCACAATATTTGTGCAGACAGCATCCGAAAAAAAACGTCTTCGTCCAGCCCCATGCCCCTGGAAAATGTCTCTCGCAGAAGATTAGCGACCGGATCAGGAACCAGGCGGTCAATGTCGAGGCCCTCACGCAAACGCTGTCGGATGCCGGTAGCGCTGGCAATCCCCTCTTTTGCGTCGAGATCGTGGTAACCGGCACCAAGCCGGGTCAGGGTCAGTGGCACGACAGGACTGCCAACTTCACCCAAGGCGCGCAGATAGGCAAGGCCGAGGATATTATTCGGGTTGGCAAGCATCTCTTTGGTGTCAGCATCCGGGAAAAGATCCGCCAGCGCTTGGGCCCGCGCCTGGGGAAATGTGACCCCACGACGCAAGGCAGCTGAGGTGTGTTGCTCAACGCTTTCATGTGCTCCTGCAAGTAAATCAGCACAATGCTGCAAGGCATTCAGGTCGCCGCTTTCACTACCGAAACAGACAGCATTAACCCCCAGGTCGGTGAGAGCCTGGATTGCGCCCCGGGCAAAATCCGGAGCGCTGCTGCAAGCCCAGGGCAGCGGCAATTCAACCACGACATCAACCCCGGCGGCCAGGGCCATCTCTGCCCGCACCCACTTGTCGATCAGCGCCGGTTCCCCACGCTGGAGAAAATGACCGCTCATCACCGCCACCGCCACTTCAGCATCCGCCAGTTCAAGACTGCGGCGCAGGTGGTACAGGTGGCCGTTGTGGAACGGGTTATATTCGGTGATCAGACCAACAGCACGCATAAATCTTGCTCTCACAGGCACGGAGTGCACAAAAAAATCTTTATCTAAGTATCTGCTTCACTCCAGCTTTGCCAAGCAGAGCGATCGAGATCGTGCAACCAATCTGGATCCTGCAACTTCGCGCAGGATGACACAGACGCAAGTCTCAGGAAAAGCACTAAACTGTCACTCTGCGCGGAGCGAAGCGCAGTCGCAGAATCCATTTCCTGTTTCCTGTTTATCTTGGAGAACTTGGTGCATTGGTGGCTAGAAGGGTTGTGTTTTTGGTCGGCGTTGACAGTTCAATATCAACAAGCCACCAAGACTCCAAGAGCACCAAGAGAGGCGAAAAGCCCCTCCGTCTCTGTGGTCAAAGCTTCACCGCAATCCGCTCCGCCACCCGATTCTCCTCCAGGGTGGTGCGGGTGTTGTAGGCCAGCACCTCAACCCCCGCCGCTGCCGCCTGACGCAACAGGCGTCCGTATTCGGGGTCAACCTTGTCTGCCGGGGAAAAATATCGAGCCTCGCTGCGCTGCACGAGAAAGAAAATGACACTGCGATACCCCTGGCGCAACGCATCCTCCAATTCGAGCAGATGCTTCTGCCCACGTACCGTTACCGCATCGGGAAAGCAGGCGGTTTCAGCTTCGCAGCAGAGGGTGACATTTTTCACCTCGAGCAGCACCTTTTCTGCCCCTTTGGTTAACATAAAGTCGATGCGGCTGCCGCCATAAGGAACTTCAGCACGCACCTGATAATCACGAAACTCCGGGATCCATCCCTGCACCAGCGCTTCGGCCACCAACTGGTTACTACGCTGGGTATGGGTATCGACCCAGTCGTTACCAACCTGGATCAACTCCAGCGTCCAGGGGAGTTTACGCTTGGGATTATGCGCTGCGGAAAACAGTACCGGATAACCGGGAACCGCGCACTGTTTCATGCTGCCGGTGTTGGGGGTATGGGCGGTGATCATGGTACCGTCGGGGCGCTCGATTTCGGTCAGAAAGCGCTTGTAGCGTCGCAACAGGGTGCCGGCAAACAGGGGGGAAGGTAGTTTCATGGTGACTCCGAGGTTGAATTTCCTGTCATCTTAGCGGGCTAGCTCTTTATTTCACAAGGGACAGATGTTGCGACGGGGAATTGATCATCGTATATTAGCGCCTTCGATCAGCTTGATATTGCTTCGCTGGAAAAATAGTTTAAAATCGTCATTCCCGCGCAGGCGGAAACCCAGATTGTTTTCAAGCTGGAACAGTATGGATCCCCGACAAAAACACTTGGGGATGACGGACTGTTAATTCACGGATCCAATATGTTTTTTTGTCAAACTTGTACGGGATTACTATGCCGTACTCAATCTTGCTGCCGGCGAGGTAACCCATGACAGACAACCTGATACCACGTACCGAATCCGCCTATGACTATCCGCTACTGATTAAAAACCTGTTTGCTGCCCCCGCCGTCAGCAACCCCCGGCAGACCATCGTCTACCGCGATCTGCAGCGTTTCACCTATGCTGAATTCAAACAGCGGGTGTGCCGTCTGGCTAATGCCCTGACCGCCATCGGCGTCAAACCGGGCGACACGGTAGCAGTGATGGATTGGGACAGTCATCGCTACCTCGAATGTTTCTATGCCATTCCCATGCTCGGTGCAGTGCTGCATACGGTCAACATCCGCCTGTCGCCGGAACAGATTCTCTACACCATCGACCATGCCGAGGACGATTACATCCTCGTCAACGAGGAATTTCTCCCCCTGCTTGAACAGATCAAAGGGCGGATCGACACAGTCAAGGCTTATATCCTGCTGCAGGACGAGCAGCAGCAGCTGGAAACCAGCCTCCCCATCGCCGGGGAATACGAAGCCTTGTTAAGTCAGGCTGCTACCACCTTCGAGTTTGCCGATTTCAACGAAAACACCAGAGCAACCACATTTTATACCACCGGCACCACCGGCATGCCCAAGGGGGTGTATTTCAGCCACCGCCAACTGGTACTGCACACCATTGCCGGTATGGCAGCGCTGGGCAGCGTCGCCCGCCAGGGGCGTCTGCACCAGGAAGATGTCTATATGCCGATTACCCCCATGTTCCATGTCCACGCCTGGGGCGTTCCTTATATTGCCACGGCTTTAGGAATCAAACAGGTCTACCCCGGCAAATACCTGCCGGAGATGCTGCTCAAGCTGATCGACAGCGAGAAGGTCACTTTCTCCCACTGTGTGCCGACCATCCTCCACCTGCTCATGAGTCACCCACTGTTCAAGGAAATCGACCTGAGCAACTGGAAGGTATTGATCGGCGGCGCGGCTCTACCCAAGGCCATGTGCCGCGCGGCACGGGCGCGAGGAATCGATATTTACTCCGGTTACGGCATGTCGGAAACCTGCCCGGTACTGACCCTGGCCAATATTACCGAGGAGGCGTTAAGCGCCGATGAGGATGAAGAGTTCCGCTGCAAAACCGGTCGCCCCATCCCCCTGGTTGACCTGCGCATTGTCGATGAGCAGATGCAGGAGGTTCCCGCCGATGGTCACAGCGTCGGTGAAATTGTCGTACGGGCGCCCTGGCTGACCCAGGGCTATCTGAAGGATCAACGAAACTCAGAAACCCTGTGGCGTGGTGGTTACCTGCATAGCGGTGACGTCGCCAACCGCGATCCCCACAATTACATCAAGATCACCGACCGCATCAAGGATGTCATCAAGATTGGTGGTGAGTGGATTTCATCGCTGGAGGTGGAGGATTTTCTTGCTGCCCATCCAGAAGTAACTGAAGCAGCGGTTATCGGCTTGCCTGATCCTAAATGGGGGGAAAAGCCGCTGGCTCTGGTGGTCAGAAAAGGGTCAGCCGAGATCTCTGAAAAGGAATTGCTGAATTATATCCGCGGATTTGTCGACAAAGGGATGATCTCGAAACAGATCGTGCTGCTGAAAATCGCGTTTGTCAACAGCATTGAAAAAACCAGTGTCGGCAAAACCAACAAAAAACTGCTGCGGGAGAAGTATCAACAGCAATGAAGTCACCGACCGCCTTCGCGGGTGATCAGAAACCCGCGGAGGCCTCCATCATATTTTGGTAACTATTCACCACTATCCTTGCGCAGGGCCGGGGCCCCTGTGGCAGGGGTGTTTGTCGCCATGGATGGCGACAACAAGCGGTCATGGATGACGAAAAGCGTCCCTTACCATAGGGTCGGGGGTCCTGAACAGGTACTAAATCTTCAATACTTCATCCACCGGCACATAGTCGAGACCAAAAGCTTCCGCCACCCCTTTGCAGCAGACCAGCCCATTGACCACGTTGAAACCTTCAGCAATACCGGTATCCTGGCGTGCTACAGACTTCCACCCCTGATTGGCAATTTTAAGGGCATAGGGCAAGGTGGCGTTGGTCAACGCCATGGTTGAGGTTAGAGGAACAGCGCCGGGCATATTGGCAACGCAGTAATGAAGAATACCGTCAACCTCATAAGTGGGGTTGCCGTGGGTGGTCGGGCGCGAAGTTTCAAAACACCCCCCCTGGTCGATGGCAACATCCACCAGCACCGCACCCCGCTTCATCGTCGTGATCATCTCGCGCGTCACCAGGCGCGGGGCCTTGGCGCCATGGACCAGCACGGCACCGATAACGGCGTCGGCTTTGGTCACCAGCTCGCGGATGGTCGCCGGCGAAGACATCATCACAAAACAGTTGGCCGGCATGGTTTCATCCAGATAACGCAAACGGGTCAGATCCTTGTCGAGAAGATAAACCTTGGCGCCAAGCCCACAGGCCATGCGGGCTGCCTGACTGCCGACTATACCACCACCAATCACAACAACCGTTGCCGGTTCAACCCCGGGCACACCACCCATGAGAATGCCGCGGCCGCCCTGGGCGCGTTCCAGATACTTTGCCGCCTGCTGGGCCGCCATGCGCCCGGCGACCTCACTCATGGGTGTCAGCAGGGGCAAACCACCGCCGGCAGCGGTGATGGTCTCGTAGGCAATACATACGGCTTTACGCTCCAACATGGCCCGGGTCAGGTCTTCGCTGGCAGCAAAATGGAAATAGGTGAAGATGATCTGCCCTTCACGGATATGCAGATATTCCTGCGGCTGCGGTTCCTTGACATGCATCACCATGGCAACGCGGGCATAGATCTGCTCGGCCTCAGTCACCACCTCAGCGCCGGCGCGCTGATAATCTTCATCGGCAAAACCACTGCCGAGTCCGGCAGATTGCTCTACCAGCACCTGGTGCCCGGCAGCGGTCATGACCTCGACACCTGCCGGGGTCATGCTGACACGATTTTCTTCCGCCTTGATTTCTTTTAATATGCCAATGATCATCGTTTCCTCGCCCGTTCAGTGTTAATGTCACCACCTGTTCGCTTCGCTCACGTGAGCCACAGGGGCACAGAGAACACCTGGTTTTTAAAGAATTCCGCAGTGACTCAGGGTCTCAGTGGTAAGTGCTTGTATGGACCCGAATCAATAGTTTGAGTGAAGTGAATATCCAGGTAAAGAAAAAAATTCCCGATGATTCTGTCACCATAAATTCAGATGAACTGTGCGTAACACTGATTACTTCCATAGGCTTTTCTGCTAAATTCATCGGTTAATATACTGCTTTAGTTTTCAATCTCTTTGTTACAGGACTACCGATGAAACGCATCATCCGTTTTTTCTTGCCCCTGTTGATCCTCTCAGGTGGCATCGCCATCAGCGCGGTGCTGATTGTCAGTCGCCCGGAAGCGACCCGTCAGCGCCCGCAGACCCCGCCGCCAACGGTTGAAGTCATCACCCTTGAACCGCAATCCTATCAGGTTCAGGTTGCCAGCCGTGGCACCATCTCACCACGCACTGAAAGCACTCTGGTCGCTGAGACGACAGGGCGCATCGTTAATATTTCAGACAATTTCTACAATGGCGGTTTTTTTGAAAAAGGCGATCTGTTGCTGCAAGTGGATGACCGCGATTACCAGAATGCCATCATCATTGCCCGTGCCGAGGTGGCACAGCGTCAACTGGCCCTGACCGAAGAGCAGGCGCGCAGCGATCAGGCGCGGCGCGACTGGCAACAGTTTCAGCACCAGGCCCCGCCGCCGCCCCTGGTTGTCCGCACCCCTCAGCTCGAAAATGCCGTGGCGGCTCTGGCTGCGTCCCAAGCACGCTTACGCCAGGCCGAGTTGAATCTCGAGCGCACCGACATCCGCGCTCCCTATGCCGGACGCATCCTCACCAAAGAAGTAGACCTCGGGCAGTACATCACCACCGGCACCCGTCTGGCACGGATCTATGCCAGCGATGCGCTGGAGGTGCGCTTGCCCCTCTCCGATGAGCAACTGCGCTATCTCACCCTTCCCGAAGAATTTCGTGATCGTCCTGAAGTTCCCGCGACCCGACAGGCCGCCGTCACCTTCAGTGCCCGCATCGGTAGCGAAACCTTCACCTGGTCGGGACGCCTGGTACGCACCGAAGGAAGTATTGATATCAACAGTCGTCAGCTCTTTGTCATCGCCCGCATAGATGATCCCTATCAGCAGCTGGAAAACCGTCCACAACTGAAAATCGGCCAGTTCGTCGAAGCACGTATCTTGGGCAGCCGGCTCAAGGACGTTTACAGCATTCCGCGCCAGGCCATTCACGGTGAACGCACAGTCCATATCATCACTGCGGAAAACCGGCTGGAGCGACGCGAGCTGGATATCCTCTGGCGCGACACCGACTATCTGGTGACCAGCGGGCCCCTGCGCCCCGGCGAACAGATCGCGCTGACGCGCCTCCCCTTTGCCGCAGATGGTATTAGTGTGCGGATCAGCAACAACAATCATCAGGATGGGCGCAAGGGACAGGCACAATGAACGGAGCTATTTCCTGGTTTGCCCGCAATCACGTCGCAGCCAACCTGATGATGGCTTTGATTGTCGGCCTTGGCCTGTGGGCGGTCACAGACCGGATTCCGATGGAGGTCTTTCCCGAATTTGAGCGGGATACGGTCATCATCAAAACCACCTATCGCGGCGCAACCCCGGCCGAGGTTGAAGAAGCGGTTATTGTCCGCATCGAAGAAGCGATCGCCGCTATCAGTGGTATTGATACAATTATTTCCACCGCTAACGAAGGCAGCGGCCAAGTGCGGGTCGATGTCTTAAAAGGATACAAACCACGCGAGATCATGGATGACATCCGTAACAAGGTGGATGCCATCAGCACCTTTCCGGAAGAGGTCGAACGACCAACCTACGAAATCCTGGAATTTCGTCGGGAGGTTATTTCCGTTGTTATCGGCGCCAATCTGCCGGAAAGAGATCTGCGCAAAATCGGTGAAATGGTCCGCGACGACCTGACCGCACTGCCTGACATCAGTCTCGCCGATCTGGTCGCGGTCAGACCCTATGAAGTGTCGGTAGAGGTCAATCAGGCAACCCTCGAACAATACCAGTTAAGCCTTGAAGACCTGTCCCAGGCGATCCGCAGCCACTCCCTTGACCTGCCTGCCGGCTCCATCAATACCCTTGGTGGCGAAATCCTGCTGCGCACCATGGGACAAGCGCGCAGCGCAGCAGATTACGCCCGCATCCCCCTGCGCACCACACCGGCCGGTACTCAGCTGCTGCTCGGTGATATCGCGACCATCCGCGACGGTTTTGACGAAGAACCGCTGGAGGCCGTGCTCAATGGAAAATCTGCGGTGATGATTGAGGTTTACCGCACCGGCGATCAGAACGCCCTGGACGTCGGCCGCGCAGTACGCGACTATGTGGCGGAAAAACGCGAAATTCTGCCGCCGGGGGTTTCCATCGACTACTGGCGCGATCGTTCACGCATTGTGCAGTTGCGTTTAAACACCCTGACCAGCAGTGCGCTGCAGGGCGGCATTCTGATTTTTCTGGCCCTGGCGCTATTTCTGCGATTCTCTGTCGCCATCTGGGTCTGCATCGGCATTCCGATCAGTTTTCTAGGCGCATTGGCTCTGATGCCGATCCTCGGTGTGACCCTGAATTCCATGAGTCTCTTTGCTTTTATTCTGGTGCTGGGAATTGTCGTTGATGATGCCATTATTACCGGCGAGAACGTCTACCGACGACTCAAAGAAGACGGAGAATCTATCGAAGTAATCATTGCCGGAACCCAGGAGGTTGCAGTGCCGGTCACCTTCGGCCTGCTGACGACCATTGTCGCCTTCACCCCGCTACTCTTCATGGAAGGGGTGCGGGGGCCGATCTTTGCCCAGATCCCGCTGATTGTTATTCCCGCCCTGACCTTTTCCTGGATTGAATCGAAACTGATTCTCCCCGCCCACTTAAGCAGCGTCCAGATCACCAAACCGCCACGCGGAGTTTTGCTGATGCTGCAGAAGCTGCAGCAGAAAGTTGCCGGAGGACTGGAGCTGTTTACCCTGCGGATCTACCAGCCAGTGCTCGGGGTCGCGGTCAGACGGCGCCATTTGACCCTGTCAATTTTCACTGCGGCGATCATCATCATTGTCAGTTTTGTGGCCAGCGGCCGTTACGGCTACACCTTTTTCCCGCGCATTCAGAGTGAGATCGCGCGCGCAACCCTGATCATGCCCGCCGGGACATCAGTCGACCAGACCCGAACCCACATTGAACGAATGGCACAGCATGCCTATGCCCTGCAGGCCAAACATCTGGAGCCGGATGGCAAAAGTTCGGTCATCCGCAACATCCTGGTCAGCACCGGCTGGACCGGAACCGGCAGCCCCGGCGCAAGGGGAAAACCGGAACTGGGGCAGGTCACCATGGAAATGGTACCGCCGGAGGAGCGCCACAATCAGATCAGCACCAGCGAAGTTGTGCAGGAGTGGCGGCAACTCATCGGCACCATCCCCGGCGCTAAGGAACTGGCCTACCGCGCGGAAATCGGACGGGGCGGCAACCCGGTTGATGTCCAGTTGACCGGGGCTGACTTTAAAACATTGACCGAAGTTGCCGAGCTTTTGAAAAAACGCTACGCCGAATATCCCGGACTGTTCGACATCCAGGACAGCTTTGATCAGGGCAAGCAGGAGATCCAGTTGCGGCTACTACCGGAAGCCAAACTCCTCGGATTGACTACCAATGACCTAGGACGCCAGGTCAGAGCCGCTTTCTTTGGTAACGAAGCCCAGCGCATTCAACGCGGGCGCGATGATGTCCGGGTGATGGTCCGCTATCCGCAAGAGCAACGGCAGAACCTGGCCAGCCTGGAAAGCATGAAAATCCGTACCCTAAGCGGCGTTGAAGTCCCCTTTTATCAGGTTGCCGCCATCGATATGCAGGCCGGTTATTCGAGTATCCGCCGGGTCGACCGTAACCGTGCGGTGAATGTCTCAGCGGATGCCGAAAAAGGGGAGGTTGATACCAACGCGATTGCTGCCGATTTGAAGATTTACCTCGACGAACTGCTGCTTGAGTATCCCGGTATCCGCTATAGCTTCAAAGGGGAGCTCGAGGAGCAGCGCGAATCAATGGGGAGCTTGATCTACGGGGTTGTTTTTGTCCTGTTTGCCATCTATGCCTTGCTCGCCATCCCGTTTCGCTCCTACCTGCAACCCATACCGGTGATGCTGGTCATCCCTTTTAGTATCGGTGGCGCGATTGTCGGCCACATGATCATGGGGTACAACTTAAGCTTCATGAGTCTGCTCGGTATTCTGGCGTTGTGCGGGGTGGTGGTGAACAACAGCCTGGTGCTGGTCGATTTCATCAATCGCCGCCGCCGTGAAGGGATGCCGATGTTAGACGCGGTGATGCTCTCCGGGGTCAACCGCTTCCGGCCGATCCTGCTGACCTCCCTGACCACCTTTCTCGGACTGACGCCGCTGCTGTTTGACACCAGCACCCAGGCGCAGTTTCTGATCCCGATGGCGGTATCGTTGGGCTTCGGTATCCTGTTCAGTACTTTTCTCAGTCTGCTGCTGGTACCGGCCACCTATCTGATTCTCGAAGATATCATCGGATTTTTCAGGGCAGAAAAACGCGTGTAAAAGTTAGAGCCGGGTCCATCCATCAGGATTTGATGGATGGGCTGGTGGGGAAAATCTGATCAGCCTGCCAACAGCGCCAAGACCTTGTCTTCAACCTGACCCAGAAACTGCTCCAGACTGCCGTCATTGAGCAGGATCATGTTCCAGCCGTTGAAGTCATCGAGGGAGTTTTCACTGCTGTGGTCATTGGCGCCATTGAATCCCGGACGTACCACCCGGATCAAGACCCCGCCATTATGCTGAACAGCCTCGACCTCGTTGTGAAAACGCACATCATCAACCAGAATATGCACGTTGCAATCCGCTAATCCTACCAGCGCAGCCTCCCACGCCTTGGTCCAGTAATCAGGGTCCTGGGCGCGGCGATATTCGGTTCCCCACCATTGCAGGATGCGCCTGACACTCAGGGTCGTCATCCCCGGATGCTGCTGAATATCGCGATTTTCCGCAACAAAGCCGTCCCAGGCCGGACACTGCAGCCTGGCGCTGTTCTCATCAATCTCGAAATGGGCCAGTTTGTCCTGCTGGTCGCCGTACAGCAACGGCACCCTCTCCGCCGCCCCCACCTCGCGCAGAAAAGTCTCAACTTCGCGGCGCAACATACTCGCCATGGGCAGAACCTGCACCTTGTCACCCAGAAGCTGTTGCACATGTTTGGCCGCAGTGGTTTTCCCCGAGGCGGCTTTTCCGGCAAATCCGATAATCATGAGTTGAGTCCTTGAAAAAAGTGATGAATATGGATTTGTGGAGTCTAGCCATTTCGGGCAAAAAATCAACGGCGTTTATTGCGATGGGTGCCTTGAAGAATCATCGGCTTTCGTTATGTTACACTGTCTAAACATTTACCAGTCACAGAAGCACTTAGAAATTCATAAAAACCCTGTGTTCTAAGTTTCCTCTGTGTCTCAAGTGAACGCAGAGAACGGGTGGTGAAAAAGATTTATTAAAAAACCCAAGCGGAGGTCATTGCCATGAAAAACACCCTTAGTGCAGGAATCAGTCATCTACACAGCTATCAGGTTCCCACCGACAAAACCGTCCCCTACGTTTTTAAAGAATCCGATCTATTTACTGCCATGCCGCCGGTTTTTGCGACGGCATTCATGGTCGGTCTGATGGAATGGGCCTGTATGGAAGCCTTACGGCCGCACATGGAGGAAGGGGAAATCAGTCTCGGCACCAATATCTGTGTCAACCATCAGGCTGCTACGCCGGTGGGAATGGAGGTTCAGGTTGAGGTTGTCTGTACCAAGGTAGATGGTGCAAAAACCACCTGGCAGGTGACCGCCAGAGATGAAAAAGACCTGATCGGAACCGGGACTCACGAGCGGTTCACCATCAATGCGGAGAAGTTTGCGGGAATTTTGCGGAAGAAGTCGGGGGAGGGGTAGCGAGAGGGGGTACCCTTTGCCTTGCGTGAAAAAAGGCAGCGACCGATCGACGTCATCTGCCGGCGGAAACTGCACGGCCCTATGCGCTGCAGTCGCAGGGGCGAGGCATGACTCGCCCGATTTTCCGGTGTGCGGATGAGGACAGGCAACGGGCGGAGCCGCGACCTCGCATTTCAGGGCCTGCAAGCTTTAACCTCAAACCCACCGGCGCACCTCAGTCCTGTACTTGTTGTATGACTCACCGAACTTTTCTCGCATAAAGCGTTCCTCTGGAGCGATTTGAAAGCGGTTCATGTAAATGACGAATGCGGGAACGAACAGCAAAGCAGGGGGACTGCCCAGGAACAAGCCCCACGCACACAACACCAGCAACAATCCCAAATACATCGGATTTCGACTACGTCGATAGACACCACCAACCACGAGGCTTACAGATCGGGCCGGCAGCCGCGGATCCAACGTCGTTCCGGCTAATTTGAATTCCTTGACTGCAAGAATGACAATGCAAACACCGACCATTGCGCTAACGACAGCAAGCCATCCGGCCCAGGGAACCGCAAAATACCTATTGGGTGAGATACGCGCGACGGCCCACATGCAGGCAGCAAGAAGAATTACCAACGCAACGGGGGGAATTTTAAGCTCCAGCACTTTCACGCTATTTGCCCTGAATATTCAAGATAGTGACCTGGGGAATGCGCACCACGTCATAACCCTGCAACTGATAACCGATGATCGCCACAAAACCATTATCCACCTGATCCACTTCGTGGATGATGGTAACCGGATCAACCCCCGCCATCCTAACGGCATAGCACCTATTCAGCTGCTATCCTTCGCGCAGGGTCGGGGATCCTATGGCAAGGGTGTTTGTCGCCATGTAGACAGACCTCAAATTTTACGCCACAAACCGACGTGAAGAACGGTGGAACACAAGGATTTACCACTATTGCACAAAAATTTGCTAAGATAGTCGAAACACCCCCCCCCACATGATAGCTGATGGAAGGAGAGAACTCATGACTGAATGGAGCTGTGAAAACCCCGAGGAGCATTGTGATCTGCACGCCTGTCAACTGACAGCCAGTATACGCAACCCGGAAATCGACAAAATGTTTGAAAATCCCCGCTACGCCTGCACCAACTGTGGCGCCAAGGTACATAATGCGGCCAATGTCTGTCGGCCCAAAGAAATCTGACGCACATGCAGCGAGCATGCTCCGTGGTACCACAGGAGCTTGCCCGCTGCATGTATCAGTTGCGCCAGACCGCTACATGCTGAACTACCTGATACACCGCTGGACCAAACTGATTGTAGATAGCAACATCGGCAGCGTCACGCCCATAGCCAATGGTCACATAACCACCCTTGTGCGCCGCTTGAGTAGCATCAAAGGTGTACCAGCGCCCCCCCACATAAGCTTCAAACCAGGCATGTAAATCCATCGGCTCGAGCCGATGCAGATAGCCGACGACAAAGCGCGCCGGGATACTGATGCTGCGGCACAGGGCTACCCCAAGGTGGGCCAGATCACGACAGACGCCGGACTGGCGCTGGTTGACTTCAACTGCAGATATCGGAATATCACTGCTACCGGGCAGATAGCGAATGAAGTTGCGCACCCAGTTCTCAATAGCCGCCACCTGATCATAGCCGGGCTGGGCAGTGGCGGTAATCTCCGTTGCCATCTGACCAAAGCGGTCCGACTCGCAGTAACGACTCGGCAACAGGTATTCAAGCACACCATTGGGTAGATTCTGAACCTCAACAAAGGGAGCCCCCGCCGCCTGATCGGTAAAATCTGCGGTCTTCACCTGGGCAACGGTATGAATGGCAAAGTGTCCGGGCGGCGCAATCAGGCGCTGGCAGAGATTCCCATAGCCATCAGTGAACTCGAACACGGGCACCTCAGGAACAAGCCGATACTCTTCCTTGGCTATCCATTGCTGAGCACCGCTGCGTGGCCGCAACATCAGCACAAAGGGTGTCGCCACCTCAATGTCAAACTCAAGATCACAACTGACTGTTAACCACATGCCGGTCCCTTAATGCTCACCAACCTCTGATTTCAGCCAGCGGCAAACGACTGACAGAACCTGAAGACAACAAGCGGTTAATTTTCAAGTTTTACGCGGAAAAACACCTGGTAGATCTCCTCGCCAACCTGATTGATCCGGGTCTGGGTGACGTCGAGATATTCATGCAGACCGAAATCAAAAATCTCTTCCAACGACGTATACTGAAATTCAGCCAACAGCCGTCCTAAAGCCTGTTGTGCTTTGTTGGAATAGGAATCGCTCTGACCGCCACTGATTTCGTTGAGGGACTTCATTGCCGTCGCCAGGGAATAATGGACAGCGCGCGGGAAGTTGCGGTCAAGCAGTAAAAAGTGTGCGATATTGCGCGGGGCGATACGGCCATATTGCTTGCGGTACATTTCAAAGGCACTGGCGGAACGCAACAAGGCTCCCCAGAGGATATTGTCGTACGGACTGCCGACATAATCAACCGACGGCAACAGAATGAAATACTTCACATCGAGCAGGCGGGTAGTTTTGTCGGCACGCTCCAGCATCCGCCCCAAGCGCCCGAAATGCCAGCCCTCGCCATGATTCATCGTCGCATCGGTAATACCGATAAAAGCATGACTGGCATTCATCACCTCGATGGAAAACTGATGGGGCAGATCCATCACCGTCTCTTCCGAGGCGGCATTGATCATCAGGTAGAAGGTATTGAGTTGCTCCCACATTTCAGAACTGATGTACTCGCGGATCGATCGGGCATTTTCCCGAGCGGCGCGCACACAGGAATAAATTGAATTGGTGTTACGCCGGTCAAAAATCAAAAAACGGATGGCGTTATCACGCGTTGTTTCGCCGTAAAGTTCTTTGAACAATTCGTGATCACCGGTGGTATTGATCAGCGGCTGCCATTGATCGCTGGCATCTTCGGGCAGATCGAGGGTCATATTGTAATTGGCGGAAATAAACCGGGCGACATTTTCAGCCCGCTCAATATAGCGGTTCAGCCAGTAGATGGAATTCGCAACCCGACTCAGCATGGCGCATCCTCCTGATCCTGATTTTGTTCCTGGTCCTGTCTCTGCTCCTGTAACGGGGACTCGGGTGACGGCCCGTCCGTCGAATTGATAACCCAGGTATCCTTACTTCCCCCACCTTGCGACGAATTGACCACCAGCGATCCTTTCTTCAATGCCACCCGCGTTAACCCGCCCGGCATAACGTAAATATTATCCCTGCCACAAAGGATATAAGGGCGCAGATCGACATGCCGCCCCTCAAAGTGATTTCCCATCAACACCGGCACCCGCGACAACGCCAGGGTTGGCTGGGCAATATAGATGCGCGGTTTGGCGATAATGCGGCAACGGAATTCTTCGCGCTCGGCGGCGCTGGCGTGGGGTCCGATCAACATACCGTAACCGCCCGATTCGTTGACCGCCTTGACCACCAGCTTATCGAGATTTTCCAGAACGTATTTGCGCTCATCTTCGCGCCAGCAGGCGTAGGTTGGCACGTTGTTAATCAGCGGATCTTCCTGCAGATAGTAGTTGATAATCTCGGGAACATAGGCGTAGACCGCTTTATCATCGGCCACCCCGGATCCCGGGGCATTGGCGAGAGCGACCCGCCCCTTACTGTAGGCTTCCATCAGACCCGGTACGCCGAGCATGGAATCGGCACGGAAGACCTTGGGGTCGATAAAGTCATCGTCGATGCGGCGGTAGATCACATCAACCCGCTCCAGTCCTTTGGTGGTACGCATCATCACTTCGCCGCGGTGGACAACCAGATCGCTTCCTTCCACCAGTTGCACGCCCATCTGCTGGGCCAGAAAACTGTGCTCGAAATAGGCAGAGTTATAAATGCCCGGAGTCCAGACCACACACACCGGTGAACGCACCCCGGACGGTGCCATTTCCTGCAGCATATCGAGCAGGCGAATCGGATAATCGGTTACCGGCTGGATACTGCAGGCATCGAACACCAGCGGGAAGGTGCGCTTCATGATCTGACGATTTTCCAGCACATAAGAAACGCCGGAGGGACAGCGAAGGTTGTCTTCCAGGACATAATATTCGCCGTCGCCGCCGCGCACCAGGTCGGTTCCGGTGACATGGCACCAGACGCCGCAGGGGGGATTCAGACCAACACAGGGTTTGCGAAAACCCTCAGCCGAAAGCACCAGATCCATTGGCACGACACCATCCTTGAGAATCTTCTGGTCGTGGTAAACATCGTCAATAAACAGATTCAGGGCACGAATCCGCTGTTTCAGACCGATTTCAAGCTGTTGCCATTCCTGTGCCTGGATGATCCGCGGAACAATATCAAAGGGAAAGATTTTTTCCGTCTGATCTTCATCACTGTAAACATTAAAGGTGATTCCCAGATTCAGCAGCGCCTTTTCCGCAGCCTGCTGGCGGCGCTGCAACTCAGAATCAGGTAACGAATTGATCCGCTCTACCAACAGATCGGCCCCCGGACGCGGCTTTCCTTGAGCATCAAACAGCTCATCATAAAAACCTTCAGTGTCATACCCAGTAAAATTCATTGAGCCCTCCTTTGCTTACGGGACAAGAAGCACATGGTACACCTCAATCAGTTGTTGCAGATAGCGCGGCAATGCCGCTTAGCTCTGTTGCTGCTGTTGCTGTAACAACAGGGGGGGGGTGGGCTGACGGGCAACATCGACGGAAACCACCACCTGATGCTTGCCGCCCCCCAGAGCGATCCCCTTTAAGGGTGACACGTCGGAAAAATCCCGCCCCCAGGCAACCGTAATGTGCTGTTCCAGGGGTTGGTGATTATTGGTCGGATCAAAATCAAACCAGCCATTGCCGGGCAGATAAACAGCAAACCAGGCATGGGACGCATCCGCACCGATAAGCCGCTCCCGGCCAGGCGGCGGCAAGGTTTCGATATAGCCACTGACATAACGCCCCGCCAACCCCAGGGAGCGCAAGCAACCGATGGCAACATGGGCAAAATCCTGGCACACGCCGCGCCGTTTTTCGAGAACTTCCGCCAGCGGCGTCGCAATCGTCGTGGATGCCGGATCATAGGAAAAGTCACGATAAATCCGCTGCATCAGATCGATGGCGGCGGCCAGCAATGGACGGCCGGGAGTCATTGACAGCCGGGCATAGTCAGCCAGCGGTGGCAACAGTGGCACCAGCGGTGAGGCATAACGATACGGCATCACCGCGACAATGTCCGGGGTGCGCTGGGTACGTAACATCTCGACCACCGCCTCCCAGGGGTGCGACTGTTCCGGCTTCTGCAGGTACGCCCGCGGGAAAACCTCCACATCACTAACTGCCGTCACCGTCAGAGTGTCATGAGGCTGTTGTATGGCAAAATGGGTCCTGCGATTGCCGAAAAAGTCGCTACGCTCATGAATGTCTGTCGCCTCGGGGCTGATTTGCAGCACGCTGTTATGACAGCGTTGATGCTCGGTCTCGCGCACCAGCAAGCAGGTTTCGTTGCGGCACAGATTCACCGCTTCGCTGTAGTTATAACGCGTCACATGGCGAATGCGGTATTTCATAGGGCCATTTCCCGCAGCGGCGAACCGAACTGCTGTAATGCCAGGGTCGGACTGAAATAAAGCTGGGTCAGACTGTCCGAAAGCTGCTGCAGACGCAGCTTCTGATCCGCCAGCAGCGCTTCCAGCAGCGGATAGGTTCCAGTATCAGAAATCTGTCGGATCAGGGCTTTATGATCCGTCGCCAGCAATTGTTCCATGGCAGTGGAGATAATCGCTTCGTCCTGACCCACTGTCGGCACATTAGCTTCTTGGGGTAATTCACTGATATGTTTTTTCAACTGGCGCATCTGACAGGCCAGGGCTCTCGGGTAGTTTTCATCCAGCAACAAGAGTTCGAGAATTGGTGATAACTGCATAAAAGAACGATAACGCCGGCGGAAGACCACCAGACTGTTGCAACTTGCCAGCACCGTTTCCATAATCCGTGCCTCAGTCGCACTATCGTAACAGGGCACCAGGGTCTCATTGAGCAGATCAATCAGATTGAGGGCCCGCTCGAGACGGCGACCGATATTAAGGAGCAGCCAGGCCGTTTCCCGCGCCATGTTTTCATAAGCCAGCCCACTGAAGGCAGACAGCTGTAACACCAGCTGCTGAACGCTATCGTACATGCGGCCGCTGCCGATCAACGCCCTGCCGACGCGTGGATTCCATGATTGCATCTGATCCACCATGCGCCACGCATCTTCGGGAAGCAGATCGCGCACAGCTGCAGCCGAACGCCCGAGGCTGCGCAACGACGAGCGCAAACTTCCAGGGCGATCAATATCGCGAATCAGCGACAGCAACTCCGCGCGCGGATCGTCCAGTTTCTGCTGCGCGTCTTTGCCGACAAAGCCGGGATAGGTCAGGGTGACATGGGTCAACGCCTGGAGCAAGTGGTTGAGGCTGAGGTGGTCATCCGGGTCATTGAATTCCTTGACCTCGCGCAGCTTGACCAGAACAGAGCGCAGCAGGCGCGCCGTCTGCTCGGTGCGCTCAGCGTAGCGCCCGGCCCAGAACAGATTCTCTGCAGCACGGCTCGGTAGTGAAACAAAACGCGGCGCAAGAGCTACATCAGCGGCTGACCGCAGCCACAGATTGACCTGCTGATGAGGCTCCAGCGTCAACACCCAGGTATCCTTGATACTGCCGGCCCGCTGTCCGGAAACGAGCAGATTATCGCCGGCAGCGGCAACCCGACTCAACCCTCCCTGCATCACCAGGTAACTATCGTTGTGCGCTGTAAGATATAAGCTGACCAGACTCTGTCGGGTCGTCAATGTCTTTTTCTCATAAGCCGGGAAAGCAACGTAATCTACCTGCTCCTGACCAACAAAGAGGCGCGGGTTAGCGCTAATCAGTTCACCCCAGCGCTGCCGCTCTGCACTCGTCATCTGTCCCGGAGTTGTCTGCGGCAGATTAGACAAGGACTGAATCGGCTTGATAATCAAACGATCCAGATTCTCCAGCACATATTTGCACTCGCGCGGTTGACCGCACCACCAGGTGGCAATCGACGGCATATTCAGGTCGGTGCCAAGAAAATAACGGCAGATCCCCGGCAGAAAAGCCATCAGGGCCGGATTGGCCAGCACACTGCTACCAATCGGATTAATCATCGCCACATTTCCGCGCCGCACTGCCTGCAGCAAGCCAGGGACGCCACCGCCGGTATGACTGCGCAGCTCCAGGGGGTCGCAGTCGTCATCAGCCAGACGCGAAAAAATCACATCAACCTGACGCAGACCATCGACCGATTTCAGCCAGACACAGCTGTCGCGAACCACCAGATCACCACCCTGCACCAGCGGATAGCCGAGATAAGAAGCAAGGTAGGCATGCTCAAAATAATCGGGGTCGACTGGTCCTGTGGTCAACACGACAATCCGCGGGTCCTCCTGATTGTGTCGTGCCAACTGATTAAAACACTGACGTACAGCACGAAAAAACTGCGCCAGACTATGCACCCTTAAGCCCTCAAACAACTGCGGAAAACTCCGCGTCATGATCACTCTGGTTTCCATGGCGTAACCGGCACCGAAGGGTGGCCTGACATGATCATCGACGACCCAGAAATTGCCGTCGGTACCTTTAGCAACGGTTGCGGAATACAGATTAAGTTGCTGTGGTTGCACAAAACTGCGGTCCGCACAGGGGTAGAGAAAACCACTGTGGGGGAATACCAGCTCCGGTGGCAGCAGGCGGTTTTCGATCAGCTTGCGCGGCCCGTAAATATCCTGAAGAATCAGGTTAAACAGCTGGGCACGCTGGATCAGCGCCTGATCGAGATGGGCCCACTCGGCGACACTGAAAATCAACGGCAGCGGGTCAAACTGCCAGGCGCGCGTATTGTTGCCCTGCTCAAAAACATTGTGAATAGCGCCGTTTTCCCGTAACAGCCGTTGGGCTTCGCGAAAACGAGTGTGCACACGTGGCCCCATTTTCTCGAGGTTCTGCTGTAAACGCTGCCAATGTTCGGGGTACCCCCCTGTCCCCGCTGCTTTGACAATAGCACGATAGATATCGGCATCTGTTGCTGTTGAAATGGATGTTTCCGGTTCGCTTATCAAGATTTAATTCTCACCACATATGTATTGTTTTATTGTGTTGTATCTATTCTTGTAGCTATTCAGCTCCGAATCGGGGATCCTGCGCCGAGGGCTATAACTGAATAACTACATCGTGTTTATCATCAACCTTGAGTGTGACGGCGCAGATCAAGAGTCAAGGGAAATTCATCATCAATGTTAATCGGCGGCGGTGCCATTGGCCCCGGCACCGAACCGCTCGGGAAGAAGCGTCCGAGGCTGCCGAAATCGGCGTGGGGCGCCAGTCGTCCCGGTGTATGCTCGGTGACAGTAAACATGGAACGACGCCGTGATTCGGCAATCAGGGGATTCAAGGGGAAGACATCATAGCTGCGCCCACCAGGGTGGGAAACATGATAGGAGCAACCGCCGATGGAGCAGCCGTTCCAGGTATCGATAATATCAAATACCAGCGGCGCATGGGGCTTGATCGTCGGATGCAGCGCCGAAGGTGGCTGCCAGGCGCGATACCTTACCCCGGCAACAAATTCATCGCGGCGCCCGGTGCTGCGCAACGGCAAACGCTTGCCGTTACAGACCACGACATAGCGCTCTTCGGTCAGCCCGGTGACGTGCAACTGAAGTCGCTCGACCGATGAATCAACATAGCGCGATGTTCCCTGACTGGTAACTTCTTCACCCAGCACATGCCAGGGTTCGATGGCGAAGCGCAGTTCCATCTCGATATGATCGATCTGCACCGTGCCGTAACGGGGGAATCTGAACTCAAAGAAAGGGTCGAACCAGTCAAACTGGAACGGATAACCGGCGCGCTTCAAATCGGCCATCACCTCTTTGATGTCCTGGGCAACAAACCAGGGCAGTAAAAAGCGATCGTGCAACGAGGTGCCCCAGCGCACCAGTTTATGGGCATAGGGTTCGCGCCAGAACCAGGCGACCAGGGTGCGCAGCAAGAGATTCTGCACCAGGCTCATGCGCGCGTGGGGCGGCATCTCAAAGGCGCGCAATTCGAGGAGGCCGAGGCGACCGGCCGGCCCATCGGGCGAATAGAGTTTGTCAATACAGAATTCGGCGCGGTGGGTATTCCCGGTAACATCGATCAGCAGGTTACGCAGCAAGCGGTCAACCAACCAGGGCGCAGCTACCTCGCCTTCCGGCATCTGGGCGAAAGCGATTTCCAACTCGTAGAGGGAATCGTCCCTGGCTTCATCAATACGCGGGGCCTGACTGGTCGGCCCCATAAACATACCTGAGAATAGATAGGACAGTCCCGGATGATGCTGCCAGTAGGTGATCAGACTGCGCAGCAGATCCGGCCGCCGCAACATGGGACTGTCTGCCGGGGTAGACCCACCCAGGGTAATATGGTTGCCGCCGCCGGTGCCGGTATGACGACCGTCAAGCATGAACTTTTCCGTCCCCAGTCGACACTGACGTGCCTCTTCGTAAAGGCGCGTGGTATTTTCAACAATTTCCTGCCAGCTGTTGGCGGGGTGGATGTTGACCTCAATGACGCCGGGGTCGGGGGTGACACTCAACCGTTCAATGCGCCAGTCACGCGGCGGTTCGTAGCCTTCGATCACCACCGGCAATTCCTGTTCTGCCGCCGTCGCTTCAATAACGGCAATCAGATCAAGATACTGCTCAAGAGCCGACAGGGGTGGCATAAACAGATACAGGCGACCATCGCGTACTTCAAAACAGATGGCGGTATGGGGAATTTCTTCGAGCTTGAGCTGCTCTTCGCTTTCCACAACCTGTCCGGGAGCCTCCTGCGGCCAGGACGACTGAGGGAAATGTCCCAATGGCGGCAATGACGCAAACTGGCTTTGCTCCATGAACGGCTGGCGTTTTTCCGGCGCAACCCAGGGCAGGGAATCCAGCGGCAGGCGCATACCCATCGCCGAATCGCCGGGAATCAGGTACATCTGCTCGCGGCGAAAATCCCAGTCAGCACTGATCCAGCGTTCCTCAAGGGGTTCCCAACGTAGCGGCAAGGCGTAGCCGACCGGCTGATCAAGCCCGTGGGTCAACACCTTTGCCAGGGCGCGACGCTCCATGCTGTCTTTTAAATTGGCCACTTCCGGGTCGAGATTAATCGGCGTTGTGCCTTCTTTCCAGAGCCAGTAGAGGGGATCTTCGTAACCGGGGACAAGATAATGGTCCTTGATACCCATACGCTCGGCAACCCGCACGGCGAAGCGCTGAACCGCATCATGGGGCGCTGTCCCCGGTTTGCGGATATCGGCAAGCAAATCAGGGTTGTTCCAGATCGGCTGTTTGTCCTTGCGCCAGAAGCAGTTATACGCCCAGCGCGGCAACGGCTCGCCGGGGTACCATTTGCCCTGGCCATAATGCAACAGACCACCGCTGGTAAAAGCGTCACGCAGGCGCAGCACCAGGTCGTGGGCGAGCTTGCGCTTGTGTTCGCCATCGGCATGGGTGTTCCATTGGTCGCTTTCCATATCATCGATGGAGACAAAGGTCGGCTCACCGCCCATGGTCAAACGCACATCGCCGGCCGCCAGATCTTCTTCTACTTTTGCTCCCAGGGCGTTAATCAATTGCCATTGATCGTCACTGTAGGGTTTGGTCACGCGCGGATCTTCATGCAGGCGCTGGACGGTATTGCTGTATTCAAAAGTGACTTCACAAGGGCCAGTGGCGCCGCTCAGGGGCGCCGCACTTGCCGGATGGGGGGTGCAGGCCAGGGGGATATGTCCCTCGCCGGCCAGCAACCCGGAGGTGGGATCAAGACCGACCCAACCGGCACCAGGGATATAAACCTCGGTCCAGGCATGAAGATCGGTAAAATCAGCTTCCGGTCCTGAAGGTCCATCAAGAGATTTTTCATCAGCGCTTAATTGCACCAGGTAACCACTGACAAAACGCGCTGCCAGCCCCAGATGACGTAAAATCTGCACCAGTAGCCAGGCGGTGTCACGACAGGACCCAAGGGCCAGGCGCAGGGTGGTTTCACAGGTCTGGACTCCCGGCTCCATGCGTACCGAGTAGGCAATGTCCTGATTGAGGCGACGGTTAACTTCAACCAGGAAATCGACGGTGATTGTCGGTTTTCGATCGATTGTTTCCAGCCAGCGCGACAACCGCGGCCCGGCACTGATCTTCTGCAGGTAAGGAATCAACTCCGTCCGCTCCTGACGGGTGTACTCGAACGGATATTTTTCCGCATACTCTTCGATAAAGAAATCGAAGGGATTATAGGCGATCATATCAGCGACCACCTCAACCTCAATCGACAGTTCCTTACTCGGTTCAGGAAATACCAGGCGGGCGAGATAATTGCCGAAGGCATCCTGTTGCCAGTTAATAAAATGCCCTTCCGGCAGAACCTTGAGAGAATAGGCACGGATCGGTGTGCGACAGTGAGGAGCCGGCCGCAAACGCAAAACGTGAGGGTAAATCTGGGTCGGCTGATCAAAGAGATAACGGGTCACATGGTGGCAGGCGATACGAATCGGCATAAATAGGTCCTTACATCTGCAAGTCGCTAACCGACCAGCACGATCAATAGAAGAAAAAACCAGAATTGGGTTTTATATTAGTTGAACCGATAGCTAAAAGCGATTGAAAACCTCAAAGGTCAAGTTTTCCCGCTTGACAGGCTGCACCGACAATCCCGGCCTGATTCAGCAACCGCGCTGGCGCCAGCTGGGCCCGGGTCCGCAGGTAGGGAAAAAACTGATCACTGCGCTGACTGACGCCGCCACCGATGATGATCAGATCCGGTGACAACAAACGTTCAATCTGGCCGAAAAACTGATTCAGGCGACCGCCCCACTCCTGCCAGCTGAGATTTTCCTGCGTCCGTACCGATGCCGCTGCGTACTCCTCGGCTGAACCGCCTCTTAACGGCAAAGACCCCAACTCAAGATTAGGAAACAACTGCTGACGATAAAAAAGGGCCGAACCAATACCCGTACCCAGAGTCAAAACCAGTACCGTTTCATCATGACCCGCTCCGGCGCCGAAACGCATTTCCGCCAGGCCGGCGGCGTCAGCATCGTTCAGCACCACACACGTGCCGGCGATGGCGCGGCCAAATAGTTCCGTCGCATCAACACCGATCCAGCTGGTATCAATATTGGCGGCGGTAGCGACCACCCCGGCACGGATCACCGCTGGAAAACCGATGCCGACAGGCCCCTGCCATTCCAGCGTTGACACGATTTTTGCCACTTCGTCAGCGACCGCCTGTGGACTTGCCGGGTATGGCGTTGCGACCTCCAGGGGTGCAGTCAGAACAGCGCCTTCATCGGCATCAACAAGTGCCGCCCTGATGCCACTGCCACCAATGTCGATACCCAGCACCGGCAGCACCGGCATTAATCCGCCTCTTTGGCGCGTTTAGTTTTCTCATGGTTGAGCAAACAGGTGTCGGTTTCACAGTCCTGCCGGCGCCGCGGCAACAGGTGCCGATAGCGCGCAAAAACCCGATAACCACCACGACTTAAGGTATGAATTCCGGGCAAACCGAAAGTCGCCGCGGCCAGTCGCCAGACAGAACCACTGGGGAAAGACTGCCAGATGGCAATAAAAGCGTCGATGCCGGTGGTAAAGTTGCCGTTGGCATCGCGCACATGCAGTTCAGCCATAAAGTCACCCAGCGACTTACCATAGGTGTCTGAGCGGAAAAGATCGTCACTGATATCGATAAATTCAAGACGATTGTTGGGGTTTTTGCGCCGGTAGCTTTCCATTTCAGCACTACAGACGCGGCAGGAGCCGTCAAAAAAAATTTGCAGCGGAAAGGCAATTGCCATATCTTGCCCCCATCATCAAGGAAAGGTTAGGATGAAAATTCAGCGTCGGCACACCGACAAGCAGCGCCACGGTGAAACCTGATCATAGCACACAATCCACTTCTTACGCAGCGTTAGATTGATCATCTAGCTCGTCAGGGATTATTGTTAGGCTTTCAACATGCAGAGCAAAGAGGAACCGAACCGGTCGATGTTCAGTAGTGTGGTGGTCATCGCCCTGATTCTACTATTTCATGTTGTACTGATCGTTGGCCTGATCAGTTCCGTTATTTTATTTAAAGGAATCTACGATCTGCGCTGGTGGCTTCTGGCGGTCGGACTGCTGCTGATCGGTGCATCCTGTTATTTTTTTTACCGCCGCGCCAAGGCCGGCAAACGCCGCTTGCGCGACATCCTGAACGACCCGAACTTTCAAAACCGCATTGTCGAAATCAGCCTGCTGGGGGGGATGGCGACCCTGCGCGTCGGCCACCAGGACAATCACCATCAGCAACCACGTATGATCGATGTCAGCCCCAACGGTGATATCAAGCAACTCCCCTCCCCTTCATCTCACCAGATTGCTGAACTGACCGAACTCAACCGGATGTTCGAACAGGGGCTGATCACCAAGGAGGAGTTTATGCGCCTGAAACAGGATATTCTCTGACAACATCCGTCCGCTGGCACCAGTATTTCAGTCCACAACCCTCAACCATCACCAAAAATCACCTGTGATGCAGCCACTTTCCCGGTCAATCGCAACGGTCCCGAACCCCGGTCGCAGCTGAATTTTTGGAAGCCTCTCATTTTTCCAGCTTGACAACCTGCCCTTAAGCCTATAATTTTTACAAATTAGTATTCATTCCCTATTAACATTATGTGTTTATGGAGAAGTCTGGTTTCATGAGTTTTTCGCTGGTCCGTCATCTGTTGCGCTCAGCCGCCCTGATCCTGCCGGTAGCGCTACTGAGCTCCTGTGCCCCGACACCCACCGGGGCGCCTTCTGTCGCCTTAAGCGAACAGCTCCAGCAGATTCGCCAACAGCAGCAACAACAATCAGAACAACTGCAACTGCTGACCCGTCAGATGGTTCTTTTGCAGCAGGTGATAGGCATTGAGGAAATAACGTTGAGCGAACCAGACCCCGTCAAAGCGCTCATTTTTGCGGCAACACCACCCGCAGACGACCCCACTCCTCTGCCGCGCACAACGACACAGATCGAAATCAACCCGGCAGTCAATGCCTATCTTGATGCTTTTTCGCACCTTGCCAGCGGACGTCCCGACAGCGCTGAACGTGGGTTTGAACTTTTCTTGCGGGAATTTCCCGACCATCAGCATTCAGCCAACGCCCTCTACTGGCTGGCACAAGCGCAGTCAACCCAGGGCAAAAATGATCTGGCGACAACAACGCTGCGGCAGATTATTACCGACCCCAGGGCTCAATTCAAAGCTCCGGCAGCACTGATGCAACTGGCAGCTATCTACCGCCAGCAGGGGCTCAACCACCAGGCCGACGATATTGTTGACCAGTTGCGCATCAACTATCCCAATAGCCCTGAAGCGCAACTACTGATCCGGAATGATGCGTCGCAAACCGACAGCGACCTGACCTCCCGGCAGCGAGGGAACCGATGACACGGACAATCACCTGCAGATTATTCACCCTGATTCTGTTACTGACTTTTTCTGTGGTCGCCACCTCGGCATTTGCCCAGCGCGGCGAAATCTACACCATCAAAAAAGGGGACACCCTCTGGGATCTGTCCCAGCGCTTCATTGAGGACCCTTTCTACTGGCCCAACATCTGGGCTGACAACCCGGAACTTATCACCAACCCACATCTGATTTTTCCGGGACAGCAGATTCGCATTCTTGATGGGCGACTCGAAATCATCCCCGCGTACGCCCAGGCAGATACTCGAACTACTGCCGAAGTCCCGACAGCAAAACCGACAGATGAAGCCTTTTCAATGATTGTTGCAACCCGCGGCAATGGCTTCATCCTGACTGATGAGCAGTCCCAGGGGCGCCTCGTTGATGCAACCGACAATCGGGTTCTGCTGACCGAAGCCGACATGATTTTTGTTGCTATGGATGCCGGCAGCGTCGCCCGCGTGGGAGATTCGTTCGGACTCTACCAGCGCGGTAACGCCGTGGTTCACCCCAAGAACAAAAAACAACGTCTTGGTACCATGATGTACAATCTTGGTTCAGTGACAGTTGATGAAGTCAGAGGTAACACCGTTGTCGGCCGGATTGACCGGGCGTTTCGTGAAATCACCCGCGGGGCAGAGCTGTTTTACTACGATCCACCCCGGCGCGACATCGCGCTGCAGCGTGGCACAACTCTGGACACCGGCTACATTGTTGCCACCCACGAAGAAAAGGGAACTATCTCAACCGGTGACATCATCTTTGTCGATCTTGGGCGCAATAACGATCTGGCGGTCGGTAACCTGCTGTATATCTCCCGCCCGCGTCAACTCACCGATGAAGCCCTTAAAAATGCCGGCAATCTGGATCTGCCCGAGGAGGTTGTTGGTGCCGCCATTGTAACGGAGACCCGCGATGCCACGTCAACGGCGCTGGTCATCAAGAGTGTGGACTCAGCCGCGATCGGCAACAGCATCACGGTCGTGACCGACTAATCGCCCTGGCAACCAGAAAACCATCATCAAAGAGGATTGAATTTTTTCAATCCTCTTTTTTTCATCTTACGTACACCAGAGATCAACATTCTCATCAGCGCTGGAGGGGGACAGATGAGACAGACTCAGTTGGACTTACTGCGACTACACATGAATCCGGGCATTGGGCGCGCCACCCTGTTCAAGCTCTATCGCCATTTTGGCTGTTTCAGCACAGCAGCAAACGCCTCTAGCCGCGCCTGGCAGCAAGCAGGCATTTCTACTGATCTGCACACCACACTGCTCAGCCCAACAGCAGCAGCCTTTCGCGCCATGCAACGAAAAATCGCCTCTCAGGGCATTCGGATGATCAGCTATTGGGACGACGATTATCCGCCCTTGCTGAAAACCATCTACGACCCTCCGGCGCTACTCTATCTCCGTGGCACCCTGCCCACAAGGGACACTTTTGCTATTGTCGGCTCGCGCAAAGCCACAGCTGGCGGTCTCAAATTGGCACGAGACCTGGCCGGCAAACTGGCCACCCAAGGTATCTGCATTGCCAGCGGCATGGCCCGGGGCGTCGACAGTGCCGCCCATCAAGGTGCCGTGGACGTTCAGGGCACAACCATTGCGGTTCTCGGTTGCGGTGTCGACCGCATCTACCCGCAAGAAAATACCCGCCTCTATCATCAGATCATCGAGCAGGGTGCGGTCATCAGTGAGCACCCGCCCGGTACCGGCCCGATCGCCAGACATTTCCCCGGCCGCAACCGCATTATCAGCGGTTTGGCGCGCGGGGTGCTGATTGTGGAAGCCGCCGCCGGCAGTGGTTCGCTGATCACCGCTGACTTTGCGCTGGAACAGGGGCGCGAACTCTTTGCCACCCCCGGTGCGATCCATCACCCCAACAGTCAGGGCCCCCATCAGCTGCTCAAGGACGGTGCCCACCTGGTTACCGACAGTAACGATATTCTTCAGGCCCTCTGGCCGGAGCGGCTTACTGCGCGCAAACCTAACCGTCCGTCGTTGCCGCCACCTTCAGCGGCTCAACCGCCGCTCAATCTGGATCCGCCAAACCTGGCAGTCTATCAGTTGCTCGGTGAGAATCCTCTTCATCACGACGAAATCGCGCGGAAATGCGCCTTGACTCCCATGCACCTTTCCGCTATTTTACTCGACTTGGAGCTCCGGGGCGTGGCAAAACAGCTTCCCGGAGGCCACTACATCCGTGGCTCCCTGTCTGCGTTTTAACCGTTCCGTGCTTAACCACTTGGAGGTCTTTTGAGTGAGCGCGTCCTGGCGATTGTCAATCTGATCGCCCACTATGTCATGGGAACAGAAGACACCCCCGTCTGCGAAAAAGAACTGGTCACCGAACTGATATCTGCCGGCTATGGTGCGGACGAAATCAACGCTGCTTTTCAATGGATGGAATCGGCCGCGTTCAATTCTACGGATTCTCCGGAACCCGCCTTCAAAGTACTAAATGCCCCGAGTTACCGGATTTTCAGCGACCGCGAACAACAGTTGCTCTCCCTGGCTGCCCGGGGATTTCTGATCCGTGTCAGGGCAATGGGTCTGCTCCCCGACCCGGTGCAGGAAGAAATTATTGAACGAGCGATCCGCACCGCTGTGAATCCTGTTACGGAGCAGGAAATCAAACTGATCACCGGCATCACCCTACTGCTACGCGCCGACGACATCTGGTCACGAGAAATCGGTGGTCTGCTCGAGAGGAACTGGGAGCGTAGTTACCACTAGGTTTCAAAGGGTTGCGCTATAGCTGCAACCCTTTTTTCTTTCATCCCTGACTCTGCCGCTGGCGGTAACCCATAGAGGACATAAATGGCTCAATCACTGGTCATTGTCGAATCACCGGCTAAAGCTAAAACCATCGAAAAATTTCTCGGCAAGGGCTATAAGGTTCTTGCCTCCTATGGGCACGTCCGCGCCCTGCCCAGCAAACAGGGATCGGTGGACACAGAGGATGATTTTAAACCCAAGTACCGGATTCTGCCCGAGAGCAGTAAACATATCACTGCGCTGAAAAAAGAAGTTGCAAAAAGCTCTGAACTGATCCTCGCGACCGACCTTGACCGTGAGGGGGAAGCCATCGCCTGGCACTTGCTGGAAGCCCTCGGCATTGATGAAAACGGCAAAAACCCAGTAGTCAGGCGCGTAACATTTAACGAGATCACCCAATCCGCCATCACCGAGGCGATGGCCGCACCACGCACCATTTCACGCAACATGGTTGATGCCCAGCAGGCACGCTCGATTCTCGACTATCTGGTCGGCTTTAATTTGTCGCCCTTTTTGTGGAAAAAGATCCGTTACGGGCTCTCTGCCGGTCGCGTGCAGTCTGTCGCCCTACGCCTGATCTGCGAACGTGAAGATGAGATTGAAGCCTTTGAGTCGCGTGAGTACTGGAGCATTGAGGCAACCCTTGCCAATGCGCAAAAAGCCACGCTCAAGGCCAAACTCCACGCCCACAACGGCAAGAAACTCGACAAGTTTGCCCTCGCCGACAAACAGCAGACCGACGCCATTCTCAGTGAGCTTGAGCAGGTGCGCTTTGTGGTTGACACGCTGGAGCAGAAGGAGCGCAAACGCAACCCTGCGCCCCCCTTCACTACCAGTACCCTGCAACAGGAAGCCAGTCGCAAGCTCGGCTTTTCTGCACGTAAAACCATGAGTGTCGCGCAGAAACTTTACGAGGGGATTACTGTCAATGACGGTACCCACGGCTTAATCACCTACATGCGAACCGATTCGGTCGCCCTGTCCGAGACAGCGACCAGCGAAGCGCGCTTGCTGATTCAGCAACAATATGGCGCAGAATATGCTCTGGTAAAACCCCGGGTATTCCGCAACAAAAGCAAAAATGCGCAGGAGGCCCACGAAGCGGTCCGCCCCACCGGCCTGATGCGCGTTCCGGCAACCCTCAAGCCCTTTCTTAATTCCGATCAATTCCGCCTGTATGAGCTGATCTGGAAGCGTACCGTCGCATCACAGATGGCACAGGCGATTTTTGATGCCACCACCGTTGATATCAATGCCGGCGACAGCTACAGCTTTCGTGCCACCGGTCAGGTGATCCGCTTTCCCGGCTTTATGACCCTCTATATTGAAGGAACCGATCATCAGGATGACGAACAACAGGAAGGATTGCTGCCACCCTTGAGCGTGGGAGAAGAATTGCACAAGGAACAACTGCTTGCCCAGCAGCATTTCACCCAGCCACCGCCGCGCTTTACCGAAGCCAGTCTGGTCAAAAGCCTCGAAGAATACGGCATCGGTCGCCCCTCCACCTACGCCAGTATCATGAACACCCTGGTGACGCGCAAATACGTGCGCCTTGAAAAGCGCACCTTTTTTCCTGAGGACACCGGTCGGGTGGTAACCAGACTGCTGACCGAGCACTTCACTCAGTATGTCGACTATGACTTTACCGCTGCCCTGGAAGAAGAACTGGACGCCATATCACGTGGTGAAAAAACCTGGATTCCGGCCATCCGTCAATTCTGGGAACCCTTTATTGAGCTTCTCAAGCGCAAGGAAAAAGAGGTCAGTAAGGCCGATGTCACCACTGAAAAAACCGATAAAATCTGCCCCGAGTGTAGCAAGGAACTGGTGATCAAACTGGGGCGCGCAGGACGATTTCTGGCTTGTTCGGGTTTTCCCGACTGTCGCCACACCGAGCCCCTTGCCGGGCAGGCAGAAGAGATGGATGAACCGGTTTTTTCCGACGAAAAATGTGACAAGTGTGGCAGTCAGATGCTCATCAAGTCAGGGCGTTTTGGCAAGTTTCTGGCGTGCAGCAGCTATCCTGCATGTAAGAATATTCAGCCTCTGGAAAAACCC
Organism: Pelovirga sp.; assembly: GCF_059864205.1. NCBI lineage: Bacteria > Pseudomonadati > Thermodesulfobacteriota > Desulfuromonadia > Geobacterales > Geobacteraceae > Pelovirga > Pelovirga sp. The sequence continues at coordinate 70,940 of NZ_JCBCBS010000137.1, read as the reverse complement.
AAATCCCTGGGGATCGTTTGCCCAACTTGCGCTGACGGCGAAATGATGGAGAAAAAAAGCCGCTACGGCAAAATATTTTATTCCTGCAATCGCTACCCCAAATGCAAATACGCCTTATGGAATCCGCCAACAAACGAACCCTGCCCCAAATGCGCCTGGCCCCTTACCGAGATCAAAACCACCAAGCGCTTCGGCACCGTCCAGCGTTGTCCACAACCTGAATGCGGCTGGGAGAAGGTGATAACCCCAGCGGAAAAAAAGACGACAGCGCCAAAGACTGCAACGAAAAAGGCACCGACGAAAAAAGCGCCTGCTAAAAAGCCTGCCAGCGCCAAAAAAACCACAGAATAACGGCTGTCTGGACAAAACAGATGAACATTACCATTATCGGCGCCGGCCTTGCCGGCTGTGAAGCCGCCTGGCAAGCCGCTGCGCTGGGTATTCGCGTTGTGCTGCTCGAAATGAAACCACTCAACTTTTCTGCTGCCCACGAAAGTGCCGACCTGGCCGAACTGGTCTGTTCCAACAGTCTGCGCGGCAGTGGCATGAACAATGCCGTCGGCTGTTTAAAAGAAGAAATGCGCCGCTGTGGCTCCCTGATCCTTGCCGCCGCTGACGCGACGTCCGTGCCCGCAGGGGGAGCCCTGGCCGTCGACCGCGATGCCTTTTCGCGCTATATCACTGAAAAGATCAGTTCCCATCCGCTGATTGAGCTGACGAGAACCGAAGTAACCGAACTACCAACGCAAGGGGCAACCATCCTGGCCAGCGGCCCCCTGACCTCAGAGCGTTTATCACAGGCATTGGCTGAACTGACCGGCAACGAGCATCTCTACTTCTACGATGCCATCGCACCGATCATCGAGGCTGATTCTATCGATACCAGCGTTGCCTGGCGCGCATCGCGTTACGGGCACGGTAGTGACGACTACCTTAACTGTCCCTTGAGTAAAGAGGACTACGACAGTTTTGTTGCTGCACTGCTCACTGCCGACAAGGTTGCCGGACGTGAGTTCGAAAAGCTGATCCATTTTGAGGGGTGCATGCCGATTGAAGAGATGGCAGCGCGGGGGCAGCAAACCCTTTGTTTTGGTCCAATGAAACCGGTTGGCTTGCCCGACCCACGCACTGGGCGCCCGCCCTATGCCGTCATTCAGTTGCGCCAGGACAACCGTCACGCCACCCTGTACAACATGGTTGGCTTTCAGACACGCTTGACCTATCCGGAACAGAAACGCATTTTTGCCATGATCCCCGGGTTGGAACAAGCGCGCTTTGCGCGGCTGGGGAGCATGCATCGCAACACCTTCATCAATGCCCCGACCTGCCTGAACCAGACCCTGCAGTTTCAGCGCGCCCCACATCTCTATGCGGCCGGGCAGATTACCGGTGTTGAGGGGTACGTTGAGTCCGCCGCCTGCGGCTTTCTCGCGGGTCTGTTTGCCGCTTGTCATCTGCGTGGCAACCGCCCTCCCATGCCCCCGGCTGAAACCGCCTTCGGCGCTCTGCTGGGCCATCTGGTGAACGCCGACCCGGAAAATTTCCAGCCAATGAATGTCAATTACGGTCTTTTCCCAGCGCTGGAGGGTGGGCGAAAAAAGCGCACTGAGCGCCGCCTGGCCTTGGCGGAACGAGCCCTTGCGGTGCTACCCACCTGGTGGCAACAGATCCTGACGCTACAATCTGCCGTGGTAGAGAGTGACAATGGATGAAACGCTGATCCTCGCCTCCGCTTCCCCACGGCGCAAAGAACTGCTGGAACAGATCGGCCTGAAATTCAGCGTGATGCCAAGCAGCGTCGAAGAGACCATCCTGCCCGATGAAACTCCGGACGACCTGGTGATCCGCTTGAGCCTGGACAAGGCCTGCAACATTGCCCGACGCTCTGACATCAGTGCCCGCTGGGTCATCGGCAGCGATACCGTCGTCGTCTCTAACAAGCAGATCCTTGGTAAACCCTCCAGCGCTCAGGACGCGACCACCATGCTGCGTCAGCTCTCCGGTACCAGCCACCTGGTCGTCAGCGGCTATGCCATCATCGATCGCCGACAACAAACCCAACGCAGTGAAGCCGTCACCACCAGAGTCCACTTTCGGCAATTGACAGAGGAAGAAATCGCGCGTTACATTGCCACTGGGGAACCGGCTGACAAAGCCGGTGCCTATGCCATTCAGGGAATCGGTGCCTGCTTTGTCAGTGGTATCGAAGGCAGTTACACCAATGTTGTCGGCCTGCCACTTTGCCGCCTGACCCTGGCATTGAAGGAGCTGGGCGTCCCCCTGGTAATCTAAGGCAGCCGGCAAAAAGACGACTCTCTTATTTTCCGGAGACCAGCCATGACATCTATCCGTGATAACCTCGATCAGATTCGCTCCCGCATCGCTGATGCTTGCGCCATCAGTGGGCGCAACCCCAACCATGTCCGTCTGGTTGCCGTTTCCAAGGTCAAACCGGCAGAACTGATTGATGAAGCTTTTGCTGCCGGTCAGCAGCTCTTTGGCGAAAGCTACGTGCAGGAATTCCGGGACAAAGAAACTACTGTTAAAAGTCCGGTTGAATGGCACTTTATCGGCGCGCTGCAGAGCAACAAGGTGAAATATCTGTGCGGCAAGGTCACACTGATTCACTCGGTGGATCGTCTCTCCCTGGCCCAAGAAATCAACCGGCAATGGGGAAAAATCAACGCCGTTGCGCCGATCCTGCTGCAGGTCAATGTCGGTGACGAAAACAGCAAGGCCGGCTGTGCCAGCGCTGAATTACCGGAGCTGACCAGAAAAATTGCAGCCTTGCCGCACCTTTCGATTCGCGGCCTGATGTGCCTTCCCCCTTATGCTGATGACCCGGAACAGGTGCGCCCGTATTTCCGACAACTACGTGAACTTGCAGCACATATTGAAGTCGAGCAGATCCCAGGTGTCATCATGAAGGAATTATCCATGGGGATGAGCGGCGATTTTGAGGTGGCGATCGAAGAGGGAGCAACCCTGGTGCGGGTTGGCACGGCCATTTTTGGAGAGCGTGATTAACTTGCTACCTGACTCTCAACCGCAATTTTTGTTATTTGATCTCGATGGCACCCTGATTAACTCTCTTCCCGATCTGCTGACCGCGCTTAATCTGTTGCGCCATGAGCTGGAACTGGAACCTTTGTCCGCCGCCCAGGTGACCCAAATGGTTGGCGATGGGGCGACCCTACTGGTCAAACGTGCCCTCGGTGCTGACCTCTACGAACACCGCCATTTACAACGCTTTCTTGAATTTTATGGCGAGCATCTGCTCGATCACACCCGCTGCTACCCCGGCATCGAAGAGCTGTTGATGCGTCACGACCCGCGGCACATGGCGCTGATTACCAACAAGCCGATTCTTTATACCCGCAAGATTCTCGAGGGACTTAATCTCTCACGCTTTTTTAGCGCAGTCATTGGCGGTGACTCTTTTCCCCATAAAAAACCTCACCCCTATCCACTTCAACAGGCCCTCGATCAACTTGGTGGCCCACCGCAACAGGCGCTGATGATCGGCGATCACCATACCGACCTCCTTGCCGCTCAGAATGCCGGCATCGCTACCTGTTTCTGTGCCTACGGGTTCGGACACTGCGGCGATTGCATCCCTGACTACCAGGTCACCAATGCCGGGGAACTGCTGGCCTTGTTGCCGGGGAAAAATCATTGACCGCTCCTGGTTTGAGTTATCGTGAAATTGCCTGGTTTTTCTTTCCGCTGTTGCTCAACGTGCAGTTGATGAGCATTTCCCACACCATTATCAACGGCGCTCTGGCGCGCATGGACAACTATGTAACAGCCCTGGCCGGCATCTCTGTTGCCATGATTGTCCATTTGTTTATTTCTTCACCATCCTACCAGAACCATACCGTCACCATTGCCATGGTGCGTGGGCGTAATTCGTTAAAGGGAGTACTGCTATTTATCGTGCTGGTAGCGCTGTATGTCACCCTGATGCTCGGGCTGATCGCTTTCACTCCTCTGGGAGATCTGGTGCTCATCACCCTGCTCGGCACTCCTGCCGACGTTGCTGTGGAAGCGCAAAAAGCCTTGATGATCATGACACTGCTGCCTTTTTTCACCGGCATGCGTGGTTTCAGTCAGGGCATGTTGATCCGCGCACGGCGCACCGGCCTGGTCTCGTTGGCAACGGGGGTCCGGGTTGGCGGATTGTTTCTTTTTCTACTGATCGGTCGCTTCTGGTTTGATGGCGCCCAACTCGGCGCCTTTGCCCTGGTCAGTTGTGTTATTACCGAAACCCTGGTGATCTCGTGGATTGCCTGGAAGATCAGGCCACCCCTGTTGCGCGATGGTGGTGAAAAAAGTACTGCCGATATCCTGCGTTATGCTTTCCCTCTGGCCTACTCATCGTGCCTGCAACAGACCATCCCCCTGCTGATCAGCGCCATTGTCGGTCGCCTGCACGATGGTGCCCTGGCCCTTGCCGCCTTTGGTATCATCCGCGGATTTCTGTTTCTGCTGGCCGGCCCGATGCGCAACCTGCAACAGACCTACATGACCCTGGTTAAATCGGTAAATGATTACCGCACCCTGGTCTATTTCAGTTGCAGCCTATCTGCCGGTATGGGGGGGATTATTCTTCTTGCCGCAGGGCCTCTTCATCAATTGATTCTTGGTCAATTGCTCGGAATTGAAACCGATCTGCGGAACTATCTGCGCCTGGCATTCGCGGCCTGTGCCCTGTTTCCTTTCATGTATGCTGCCAGTAATCTGCTGCGTGGCTGGTTTTCCGGAGCGGAACAAACCCGTCAACTGGGACGCTCCACTCTTTTGAAGAGTGGCTTTCTGCTGCTGTTGTGGTGGCCGCTGGTCACCTGGCCACCTCCCATCCCCGGCATCATGCTTGCCATTCTACTACTGCTCGGCGCAGAAGTTCTCGAGGCCGGTTATCTCTATCGCCAGCGCAATAAGCAACCATTGGCCATTCGCGCCCTTGCCCCCTATTAAAGCTTCGCAGTAAAATGGTCAACATGAGTAAAACCATAAAAAAACATCCCTGTCAGGACTGCAGCCAGTGTCAATGGTGCAATAACGAACGCTGCCAATTGTGCCTGAAACCTACCACGCCACCACGCTTGTCGATACCTGAACAAATTGCCCTCTATGAACGGCTGAATAACGCCGGCGGGTACGGACAAAGGCATGACAACTCCTCCGAATAGACATCATAGGACAGTGTTAACCGACCTGCGCTTTTTTCATGACAACAGTTGTTTGACTGTGCTTAAATGCGCCCTTCAAAAAAAGAGCTGAAGGAGCCAGACCATGTATAGCTGTTCCGATCTGAAAAAAGGGTTGAAATTGATGATTGACGGTGACCCGCATGTCATCGTCCAGTATGACTTCACCAAGCCGGGCAAAGGACAGGCCCTATATAAATGCAAGCTGCGCAACATGATTACCGGCAGCCTCTTTGACCGCACCTACCGCAGCGGCGAGTCGTTTGAACCTGCTCACCTGGAAGAACGTGAAATGCAGTATCTCTATCAGGATGACAACGGCTATGTGTTCATGGACAAAAAATCCTACGAACAGATCACCCTGATTGAAGAGACCCTGGGCGACGATAAGTACTTTCTTGTCGATAACATGGATGTGGAAATCCTCATGCATGGCGACCGCGGCATCGGTATCAGCCTGCCGAACTTCGTCAACCTGCGCGTCATCCAAACTGACCCCTGGGTCAAGGGAGATACCGCCGCCGGCAACAACAAGCCGGCCACCGTGGAAACCGGCTACATCCTCCAGGTTCCCTCTTTTGTTGAAGAAGGCACCCTGATCCAGATCGATACCCGCACCGGAGATTATGCTACCCGCGTCAAGGAGTGATGCTTTCGCAAAAAGTATCCGGTTAGCCGGCTAAGCAAAAAGCGCCAAATGCATGGCGCGCGTTTGTTGAGCAATGAGGCGTACTTACGTACGTCGAAACAGCGAAATAAACGCAGCAACGCGGCAGTTGGTGAGTTTTTGCGACGCCATCAAGGAATAATTGTGGAACCAAACTGGCAATTGGCCCGCAAACGTAAAACCATCGAACAAAGAGCCCGAATTCTTCACAAGATTCGGGCATTCTTTATTGAACAGGGTTTTATCGAGGTCGAAACCCCACACCGGATTCCCGTCAATGCCCCGGAATTTAATATTGACGCGATCCCGAGTGGTAGCTGGTTCCTGCAAACATCGCCGGAACTCTGTATGAAGCGCCTGCTGGCTGCCGGCTACGACAACATCTTTCAGATCTGTCGTTGCTGGCGAGCCGAAGAACGTGGCCCACACCATCTGCCGGAATACACCATGCTCGAATGGTACCGGCGCGATTGTGACTATCAACAGTTGATGGTTGATTGCGAAGAGCTGCTCGCACATCTGGTTGGAAAACAGACTTTGTGCTGGCGGGGTCAAGACATTGATCTCACTACGCCGTGGCCACGCCTGACCGTCGCGCAGGCCTTTTTGCAACACAGTTCTACTTCATTATCACAAGTTCCCGACGCAAATTTTTTTTCGGAACTGATCAGCACTGAAATCGAGCCGGAACTTGCACAGAATAAACCACTGTTTCTTATCGACTACCCGACACTGCAAGGCTCCCTGGCACGTCCGAAAACGAACGATCCCGGCTGCGTCGAGCGGGTTGAACTCTATATTGCCGGGCTTGAACTGGCCAACGGTTTTTCTGAGTTAACTGACCCGATTGAGCAGCGCCGGCGCTTTGAAATGGAAGAAAAACAACGTCGACAGTCCGGCAAAACGCCTTGCCCGCTACCAGAAAAATATCTTGACGAGTTGGAAACCCTCTCAAACGCTGCAGGAATTGCTTTCGGCATTGATCGTCTGATTATGTTGCTCTGCGATCAGCCGACAATAGACGAAGTCGTTTGCTTTTCCCCCGAGCAATTATAAAATTACAACAGACCCTGTCTCCGACTCCACCCCTTGCATCAAACTACTATCCGTAGTTACCACCGACATCTCTCCCACGGAAACCAATCCAGCACTGCTGCTGATTTTTCCACTCCCCCAGGAGGTTCCAATCAACGCCACAAAACTGTTAAAGCAAAACGGTATTTTGATAGACAAAACGCTGGTTTTGCCAATTTTTTCTGTTGACACTATTATATAACAACGTATTATGTCGCCACACTGCTAGCCCATTATTTCGCATTTTTTAACCCACTGAAACACAACCGTTAAATTTCAATCAAATAGGGTTTCTGGACAACTGTACTTGCTTGCCCGAGACGATCCTTTGCACCGTGGTTAAGCCATCCACGCTTTTATCTAAATGAGAGGAGATTTTTCATGGGACACGGACCAGCCGTCAAACTCGGCAAAGACGATGCAGCGGGCTTTAAAACCAGCCTCGGTGTCAAAATGTTTTTGGGCTACACTTTCTTTTACGCTTTATTTGTCCTGCTCAATGTCTACTATCCAAAGAGCATGGAAGCCATTGTTTTTGGACAGACGGCAGCGGTTGTCTGGGGTTTCTCCCTGATTATTCTCGCATTTATTATGGCCATTATCTACAACCACTTCTGCACCCAGGCAGAAAAGCGCTATAACAGCTAGGGGAGAGTCAAGCCATGATTTATACACAATCACCACTGGCCATTGGCCTGTTTATCTTTTTTGTTCTCTTTGTTCTAGGATTATCTTTTTATCTGGCTCGGCGTACCAGTTCTGCTGAGGGCTACTACGCTGCCGGCGGCAACATCCACTGGATGACCAACGGCATCGCCTTTGCCGGCGACTATCTTTCAGCTGCTTCCTTCCTGGGTATCTGCGGCATGATCGCCACTTCCGGTTACGACGGCTGGATGTATTCCATCGGCTACCTCGGTGGTTGGGTTGTTGCTCTGTTTCTGGTCGCCGAACCGATGAAGCGCTTAGGTAAATTCACCTTCACCGACGCCCTCGACGCAAAGTTCAACTCCAAGTCGATCCAGCTGATGGCGGCTATTTCTACCCTGCTGGTGTCGATTTTCTACCTGATCCCGCAGATGGTTGGTGCCGGCGTTCTGGTTCAGCCACTGATGGGTCTACCCCACTGGGTTGGTGTTTGTATCGTCGGTGTTGTTGTTACCCTGATTGTTGCGACTGCCGGTATGGCTTCGACAACCTATGTGCAGTTCTTTAAGGGTGCCATGCTGCTCATCGTTTCCACGATCCTGGTGGTCATGGTGCTGTTCCGCGGCCTCTCAACCAGCCCGGAAAACGATGGTAAACCCTACCACGACTTCACAACCCTTTATGCCGACAGCGCTCTTGTTCTTGAAGATAGCAGCTACCGGGTTATTGCCGGCCTTGACTCCAATTTTGGCAAAGAAGGCTTTGTCAAACTGGAAAGAAACGGCCGCGAAACTATTTGGCAGCTCCATGCCAGCGACAACGGTTACCGCCTCGAAGAGACCCTCTATACGACGCGCCTGAATGACGGTACCCGACTCTACAATGGCTCCCCTGCAGAAGAAGGTCATTTTTTCCCGATTGGCCACATCAAGGAGCTACGTGTAGGTGGTGAAGAAGTTACAGCTACCGGCCCTCTTGGTCCTTTTTCCTTCCTGTCAACATTGACCGAATCAACCATCGTCCTGTGGGGCACCAAATATGTTCCTGATGCCTATGGCATCACCACCATCTACTATCAGAAACCGACACCAGGCTCGCAGATTCTGCGTCCGGGACTGCGCTTCAAGGTTGACAACTCGACGCCAATGGAAAAGTTTAACTTCATTTCATTGATGCTGGCCCTCTTCTGTGGTACCGCAGCGCTACCGCATATTTTGATCCGCTACTACACAGTTCCGAGCCAGGCGGCAGCACGCAAATCCACCATTGTTGCTATCGCCGGCATCGGCTTCTTTTACCTGTTGACCCTCTTTATGGGTATGGGTGCCATGACCAATGGTGTTATCAACCTGATGGACAATAATATGTCGGCGCCCTTGCTGGCGCTGTCGTTTGGTGTCTTTCTCTTTGCCATCATTTCTTCCCTGGCTTTTGCCACAGTGCTTGGTACCGTATCCGGCCTGATTGTCGCTTCATCCGGTGCCATTGCCCATGACCTTTTGGATAACTTCCTTGGTCTGAAAATGAACGACCGGGTCAAGGTCCGTGCCGGAAAGATTTCGGCGATTGTCGTCGGAGCTATCGCTATCTATCTGGGAATTGTGTTCGAAGGAATGAACGTCTCTTTCCTCGTCGGCTGGGCCTTTGCAGTAGCAGCATCAGCTAACCTGCCGGCCATCCTGATGTTGCTGTTCTGGAGCAAGACAACAGCTAGAGGAGTTGCTGCATCGATCACGGTTGGACTGTTCAGCTCCCTCGGGCTGATCCTGCTGTCCCCCGACATGTGGTTGCGCTACGGTAAGCTGCCGGCTGATGCGCCGATTCAGTTCAACAGTCCGGCGCTGATCTCCATCCCCCTGGCTTTTCTTGCCCTGGTTGTGATATCACTGCTGACACAAAAAGATGTCAATATTGGTCACGCTACCGAGCCGTCCAGCAACTGATCCAAGCAACTACCAGCTGAAACTTTCGAACGGGCCGTCCACCATGTGGCGGCCCGTTCGCTATGGAGCTTGTCTATGAATCGTTTTCGCGCAACCTTTATTGCCATCTGCCTGGTACTTGTCTGGCTGGCCTACAATGATATCAGCCTGCTGCTGCGCAACCCGGAACCCCTGGTTATCACCATCAACGAACTGGAATCATTGGAAAAAGCCCCGCGCGAATGGATGACGGTTACCGGCGGCTATCCTGATTTTCTTCAGGCCATCAATATGACCGGCAGTATGGATTTTGAAGCCTTTCTGGTTCCCCTATCCAGCTCCCCGGACAGCGTAAGCTACAAGATCTGGTTTGAAACCAGAGACCCTCAGATTCTTGAAGCATTAACGACCTATCATTTCCTTCTCGACACGGAGCAACAGCGGCAGGATTTTCTTGAAGAAAATTCCCATCTGATGTTTGGCCAACGTCACCTGACTGGAATGACAGCGGCCGAATTGGTAGCCAATTCCAATCAAAAAAAACTCGTCAGTCTGCTTGATGAGTTAGGGATTGAAACACCAGACACTCCGATATTTATCAGTGAAGCAAAAGAACCGGCGATCTGGCGCGGGGTCCTTTTTGCCCTGATCGCCCTTGTCGGTTTGATGAAGCTGGCCCGGGATCTGCGGACAAAAAAGAAACCCTAAAAATCCCTATGCGCAGCGACATGATTGCGTTTCAAAACTAGTCAACTGTTGCCCAGTCACACATTTTTCCACAGCAACAAGGACTTTTTCACAATGCTGCCGTAAAAAAACTTCATCCAGTTCAACCTCGGTACTGATCTGCTCTGCGCCGGTCAGCGCCTTGGCACCGTCAAAATCTACACAGGCGATACGGGCGGTCAATTCATTGGCCGGGCGGCCAAAACTGCTACCCGGCAAAATGGCAACACCGGTATCCGTCAGCAATCGCTGACATAAGGTGGCACTGTCCCTGATACCTCTTGCTTGTAGTGTCTCACGTAACAGATCAAAATCAGGCAATAGATAAAAAGCGCCATCCGGTTTGGCAACAGGTACCCTTGCCGGGCGATTGCCCCAACCCTAACTTGTAGACGGTTATTCCCTCTGCTATCAGACGGTTGCTCTGCTCATTGATGCCCAGGGTTGCTGAAACCGGTAGCCCACGAACGTTGAGATTCAGATGGACCTCATGCTTTGTAATGTGCATGAGCATACTCCTTTATCAGGTTAAGGTGAGTTTCCCATGTCGGTACAGACGACTGTAGATTGTCGACATTTTATGGGCGGCACAGCGTGATTTCAACATAATTACGGTTGCGGTTTATTAATTTTCCGTCGACCAAAAAAAACGCCGAACACAGAGTACGGCGTTTTTTTGGTCGACATTTCAACAGTCTACACATCCCTATGAGTTCGTTCGCGATTGACCAGGATCGTCTGATCGATAACTTCCCCGCAGGAAGTACACTTCCAGGCATCGTAGGACCTTACAAAATTATAGTAAGTTTCTGCATGCATTCTCCCCTTACATTTCGGACACTTCATCATCAGGCCCTCCCATGTTGTGAATCACGCTGTAAAATCACATAAAAAACAGCAAAAACAACCTGCTACAAATACTCGCATGAGTCGTGCCAACCCACAACCGTCACCACTTTAGCCCGCTGTATCTTTTTTGTCATTATTTTTCAACATGTTGTGACAGTTTTTTTTAAATCCTTTGTGTTTTTTTAACGATACATGCCTATAAGTTCCAGGGCTAAGCGTCATTTATTTGGCGCCACACTGAAAGAAGACAGCACCTGGATTGATCCAGTGTCGACCAAATATCGGAGATCAAAGCTCTACATCCCCGAATGCCTGCGATAAAACATCGGGGGCGACCGCCATTTTTTTGACGATCACAGGCCAGGATGTTCATTTTTTGACGGTTGCAGTCAAAAGGCCACGACAAGTGACATATTCAGAAGGGTGAAACGACCCCTTGCCGCTGCAGCGATGGGTCGGTAGCGATCATTGCTGGTCTTTGTACAGTTTATAGGTGAAGGCATCAGCCAGTGCTTGATAGGACGCCTCAACGACATTACTGCTGACACCGACGGTTCCCCAGCGACCGTCCTTATCGCCCGTTTCAACCAAAACGCGGATCATCGCGTCAGTGCCCTGGCTCGAAGGAAGGACCCTGACCTTGTAGTCGAGCAATTTAATCTCAGAGAGCTGCGGATAAAAACTGATCAATGCTTTACGCATTGCCCGATCAAGGGCATTGACCGGGCCATTGCCGTCAGCAGCCATGTGTTCAATGCGCCCACCAACCTTAACCTTGATGGTCGCTTCCGAAACCGGACATTGGTCGCTTTCGCGTAAGGTATCGATCACCCGGAATGCAGTAATATGGAAATACTGCTTGAGCTTCCCCATCGCCTTAAGCATCAACAGTTCAAATGAAGCTTCAGCCCCTTCAAATTGATAGCCCTGGTTCTCCAGTTCCTTGATCTGTTCAAGGATCTCCAGAGTCACCGGGTCTTTATCATCGATTTTGATGCCCCATTCTATCGCCTTGGCGAGGATATTTGAGCGACCCGACAAATCTGAAACAAGGATCCTGGTTTTATTGCCGACCAATTCCGGCCGGATATGTTCATAGGTTTCCGGATGACGCTGGATGGCCGAAACATGAACCCCTCCCTTGTGAGCAAATGCCGAGTTACCGACAAAAGCCTGGTGCTTCTGGGGAGTCAGGTTGGCCAGCTCGTAGATGGCCCGGGATGTTTTGCGCAGGTTCTCCAGCTTGCCGTTTTCGAGGCATTCCTTGTTCATTTTGAGGATCAAGGAAGGAATAATAGAACAAAGATTGGCGTTACCGCAGCGTTCGCCGAAGCCGTTCATCGTCCCCTGAATATGGACAGCTCCTCCAACAACTGCCATGAGGGAATTGGCAACAGCGCACTCACTGTCGTTATGAGCATGAATCCCCAGAGGCACATCAATCTCGCGGCGTACATGCTCTATAATTAGAGGGATTTCGTGGGACAAAGTGCCACCGTTGGTATCACACAACACCAGGCAATCAGCGCCGGCCTGTGCCGCTGCCTGTAGGGTTTTCAACGCATATTCAGGGTTGGCCTTGTACCCATCAAAGAAGTGTTCGGCATCATATATCACTTCGCCTACCCGCTCCTTCAGGTAGGCGAGGGAATCATTGATCATATCAAGGTTTTCTTCGAGGGAAACACGCAGCGCCTCGCGCACGTGAAAATCCCAGGTTTTCCCAAAAATTGTCACCACGTCAGGGCGCGCTTCGATCAGCATCTTGATGTTGTTGTCCTGATCCGGGGTAATCCGAGCCCGCCGGGTAGAGCCGAATGCGGCAATCTTGCTATGAGAAAGGGTTTCCTTCTGGATGGCCTCAAAAAAACCAATATCCTTGGGGTTGGAACCGGGCCAACCACCTTCAATATAATCGATCCCCAACGCATCCAGATGCTTGGCAATACGCACCTTATCCTGAACCTGAAACGAGATATCCTCAGCCTGGGTTCCATCCCTTAAGGTTGTATCATAAAGATAAATTCTGTTACTCATGAACAATGACCCTTTCATCCAAAAAACACTAGATCATGACTCTTCAGTCTGGCGATCAAGGCCGAACGCTTCGTGCAGGATACGTACTGCCAGCTCGGTATATTTATCGGAGATAACGCAGGACACCTTGATTTCACTGGTGGAAATCATTTCAATATTGATCCCCTCACGCGCCAGGGTATCAAACATGGTTGTAGCGACCCCGGTGTGAGAACGCATTCCGACGCCCACAATGGACACCTTGGCAATATTGGTGTCATGACTGACACCGCGGGCATTGATCTGTTTAGCCACAACTTCAATAATCTGCAGCGCTTTTTTGCAGTCGGTCTTGGGTACGGTGAAGGTGATATCCGTGGCCCCCTGGTGGGAAATATTCTGGATGATCATATCCACGGTAATATTATTCTGACTTAATGGACTAAAAATCTGCGAAGCAACCCCAGGTTGATCAGGAACACCGAAAATGCTGATTTTTGCTTCGTCTTTGTTAAAAGTAACTCCTGAAACCAATACGGCTTCCATTTCTTGATCCTCCTTCATGACAAGTGTTCCCTGCGAATCATCAAAACTGGAACGCACATGTACGACAACGTTATATTTCTTAGCAAACTCAACACTACGAATCTGCAAAATTTTGGCTCCTAACGATGCCATTTCCAGCATCTCTTCATAGGAGATCTTATCGATTTTTTGCGCTTCCGGCACAATACGTGGGTCAGTGGTGTAAACACCGTCGACATCGGTGTAAATTTCACAGACGTCGGCTTTCAGGGCCGCAGCTACAGCAACGGCTGAGGTATCCGATCCACCACGTCCCAGGGTGGTTATATTGCCATCACAATCGATACCCTGAAAACCTGCGACGACAACAATGGTCCCCGCTTTCAAATCGGCGCGGATATTTTTGTCACCGATTTCCTCGATACGAGCCCGGGAATAAGCCTTGTCGGTCAACATCGGAATCTGCGAACCAAGGTAACTTTTGGCCTTGTAACCCATCGACTTCAAACACATGGACAACAAGGCGATGGTCACCTGCTCACCGGTTGACACCAGCACATCATATTCGCGCTCATCGGGGATCTCAGAGATTTCATTCGCCAGGGCCACCAGGCGGTTGGTTTCTCCAGCCATCGCCGAGACAATGACAATCACTTCATTACCTTCATCGAAGGTTCTGGCAACCCGGCGAGCGACATTCTGGATACGCTCGACGGTGCCTACTGAAGTTCCACCGTACTTCTGAACGATCAGAGCCATAACAGTTGTTTTCCTCCTTATCAGGAAAAACCGACAATGATTGTCGGTAGATAAATTTTGTAACTATTCACCCCTGTCCTTGCGCAGGGTCAGGGTTTTTGTGGCAAGGGTGTTTTTGTCGCCATGGACGGCGACATCAAGCGGTCAGGGATGACGAAAAGCGTCCCTTGACATAGGAACCGAAGATCCGGTGCTGAATAGATACTAAATTTTTTCACAAGCATCCTTCATAACAAGAAACCCATGCCCGGTCAAAGCTATTTTTCCATTTGGCACGGGTCATATCCAGCAGTTTGCAGCTGCTCCACCACCTGATCGAGCCACTTGCGCGACTGCGCATCCCGGGCCGAAAAAATCAGGCGCCGGTGGCCCGCTTCCAGGGCACCGATATTGATCCAGATTCCAGCAATATCGGGGTCTTCGAGCTTTTCCGGCCATTCCACCAGGGCAACACCGCTACCAAAGGCATACTCATCAAAACCGATATCAACCAGATCCTCAGGGCCGGACAAACGGTAGAGATCGAAATGATAGAGATCGAGCCGAGCCGGATAGTGGTTCATCAGGGTAAAAGTCGGACTGGTAATGGGTGCTTCTGCGCCAACCCCCAATCCCCACGCGATCCCCCGCGCTATAACGGTTTTACCGGCACCAAGGTTACCCTGCAGCAGAATCAGCAGGGGGGCATCAAGACAACGACCAATCAGCGTACCGATCTTAAGGGTCTGCTCTTCACTGGTTGAGACCAACGACCAGCAGGACATCAATCTTCCATGACCCGAATCAGGTCAAGACGCGCGACCACGCCGATCATCTGCTCGCCGTCGATGACCGGCAACAGATGGATCTTGTGCTTGCTCATCAGCCCCGCCAGTTCATTGATCGGCGTATCCGGAGCACAGGTCACGGGATTTTTCTGATAAAGATCACCGACCTTGGTAGCGGTCACCCGATCAACCTCTTCCTTGAACTTTTTTTCACTGCCCAGGGCAAAAACCCCGTCAAACAGGGTCATTACCGTGGGGATATGCAGGGGGCGCTGATATTCGATCAGATCCGTCTCACTGATGACTCCAACCAGTTTGCCGTTATCATCAAGGACCGGCATGTTACTGTAGCGGGTTTCAATAAATTTTTTCGCCAGATCTTTCAAGCTGGTATCAACGCTGACCGACACTACGTCAGAGGTCATAATGTCCCGTGCTGTTAACATAGGGTTACTCCTTGGTTAGGGATATGCGAGCTGGTGGCACACCTGGGGCAACTGATGAATCAAATCGCTGGCCGTCATGCCGACAGTACCGCGCTTCGCAGCTATCAGCTCCGCGGCACGACCATGCCACCAGGCTGCAAGACCGGCTGCCGCAAAAGCATCACACCCCTGCGCCAGTAACCCTCCGATCAGGCCGGTAAGAACATCACCGCTGCCACCGCTGGACAGGCCGCTGTTGCCACTGGTGTTGATATAAACCCGACCATCAGGTGCGGCAATAACCGTGCGCGCCCCTTTAAGCAACAAGACAACCTGGTAGCGACGGGCGAAGTCACGTGCCACACTGAAACGATCGGCTTCAATAGCGGCCACACTCACTCCGGCAAGGCGTGCCATTTCTCCAGGGTGAGGGGTCAAGATCAGCGGCTTGCCCTGACGCGCAACCAGACATTCAAGCTGACCGACGAGTAGATTCAAACCGTCGGCATCAATCACCATGGGCACATTCACCGTCATAACTATCTGCCGTACCAGCTGTCTCAATTCGTCGCTCTGACCAAGCCCCGGCCCCAGCGCCAGTGCCCGGCAGGAAGTGATCAGTTGAGCGATCTGGTCGCCGGCGGCAAGCGCCAACAAGCCATCCTGCTCAGTCAGAGCCACGGTCATGGCTTCAGTGAGCTTGACTTCCAGGATTGAATGGAGCGACGCCGGTACCGCTACCGTCACCAAACCACAACCGCTGCGCACGGCAGCGTCGCCTGCCAGAGCCGCCGCACCTGTCTTGCCGGGGGACCCGGCCACTACCAGCAGGTGACCAAAGGTTCCCTTGTGGGCGAATGATGGGCGACCCGGCAACAGAGAGCGTGCCGCTGCGGCATCGATCATCCACGTTTGCGGCAACAGATCGGCCGGGCGCTGGGTCACCGGGATACCGATCTCAACAACTTCCAGTTCGCCTACATACAAGGCACCGGGGGTACTGGCATGGCCGATTTTGGGATGATCAAAACTGACAGTGAGATCGGCGCGTACGGCACAACCACAGATGCGGCCAGTGGAGGCATCGACGCCGGAAGGCAGATCAACAGCGACCAGCGCTACCGCTGCCGCATTCATCAGGGCGATGGCCGCTGCCGCCACACCGCGGACGTCGGATTCCAGACCGGTACCGAACAGAGCATCGACGATCAACTGTGGTTGCAGTTCAGCAAAAGACTGGCGCAACAGCTCGTCATCGTTGACAAAAATAACCTTGCCGGAGCAATTGCGCAGAATCTCCAGCATGATGGCGGCATCACCGGAGATTCTCTGCGGCTCTGCCAATACCAGCGTGGTGACCTGCCAGCCATGATCGCCAAGAATTCGCGCAATAACATAGCCATCGCCACCATTATTGCCTTTGCCGGCGACAACCATCACCGGGCCGGGAAAACAGTGGGAGAATCGCTCTTCGAGCACCCGGGCGCAGGCGCGTCCGGCATTTTCCATCAACACGACCCCGGGAATTCCCAGGGTGTCGATGGCAAAACGATCTGCCGCAACCATTTCCGCTGCGCTGTAGAGCTGCATCAGTCCTCCAGAATAACCGTTGCTACCGCATAATCACCATCGTGGGAATAGCTCAGCAAGGCTCTTTGTGCGCCGCGCTCTGCCATCATCTCGACTGCGCGCCCGCTGAGCGCCAGAGAGGGGCAGCCCAACTTATCGCGGCAGACACACACCTGGTGCCACGACAGGCCATCACGCATACCCGTACCCAGCGCCTTGAAAAACGCCTCTTTGGCGGCAAAGCGCGCTGCCAGAGCCTGAGCCGGGTCCCGTCGGGCAAGCGCATATTCCCGTTCACCGTCGCAAAAAATGCGCCCCAGCACCGGCGAGTCATTCTCTACAAAAGTGCGAAAACGCGCAATGCGTGCCAGATCGACCCCCAGACCGACAATGGTCACAGCTATGGCCGCTTGATCAAAACAAGCATCTCGCGTACAGCTCGCTCCATCCCCACCAGAGAGGCGCGCGCAACGATACTGTGACCGATATTAAACTCCTCAAAACCAGGCAAGGCGGCCACGGCAGACACATTACGATAATTAAGACCGTGACCGGCACTAACGCGCATGCCGAGCTTGCGGGCGGCAGCCCCTGCCAACTCGATACGCCGCAACTGCTCCAGTCGTTCTTTCTCTGTACGCATTTCACAGTAAGTACCGGTATGAATCTCAACCATATCAGCACCAACACGATGACTGGCCTTGATCTGCTCCATCTCCGCTTCAATAAACAAACTGACGCTGATGCCGGCTTGCTGCAGCAGAGCAATCTTCTGCTTGAGGCCGGTTTTCAGCAGATTCACATCCAGACCGCCTTCAGTCGTCAGCTCATGGCGCCCCTCCGGCACCAGGGTAACGATATCCGGCTGGGTTTTAAGGGCAATAGCGACCATCTCCTCCGTCGCAGCCATTTCCAGATTAAGTCGCGTTTTAATCGTTTTGCGCAGCACTTCGACATCGCGATCCTGGATATGGCGGCGATCTTCGCGCAGATGAACGGTAATTCCGTGAGCTCCCGCCAGTTCCGCCAGAACCGCAGCTGCTACCGGATCAGGCTCATCTATCCCACGCGCTTGACGGATGGTCGCAATATGGTCGACATTGACACTTAACGTTGGCACATCTCGTCTCCTTGCTTTTGCTTGGTGTAAAAATTTTGTAACTATTGATAACTATCCTTGTGCAGGGCCTTTGGGTCCTGTGGCAGGGGTGTTTGTCGCCATGGATGGCGACAACAAGCGGTCATGGATGACGAAAAGCGCCCCTTGACATAGGATCCGAAGATCCGGTGCTGAACAGATACAAAATTTCTCAGGTTCCCAGATGCTCACGCACAACTGCTGCCAGTTGCTCGGCCAGTTGATTGATCCGGTTCTGATCTTCGCCTTCAACCATAATCCGCAATAACGGCTCGGTACCGGAATAACGCACGAGCAAACGCCCCTTGCCGGCAATTTCTTGTTCAATTGCATCCATCGCTTCCTTGATTGGCACAACCTTGCCCAGCACCGCTTTCTTTTTGACCTTGACGTTAACCAGAACCTGCGGCAGGGAGGTCATCACTGCGGCCAATTCGGAAAGGGGTTTACCGCTGCGCTGCATGATCGCCAGTACCTGCAGGGCCGAAAGAATGCCATCACCTGTGGTATTGTGGTCGAGGAAGATCATGTGTCCCGACTGTTCACCGCCAAGGTTATAGCCGCCACGGATCATCTCTTCGACAACATAGCGATCACCTACCGCAGTGCGCACCACCTTACCGCCAGCCTGCTTCATAGCAATTTCAAGTCCCATGTTGCTCATAACCGTTGCCACCACCGTCTTTTTCTTCAAGCTACCAGTCTTCATCAACTCGGTGCCGCACAGGGCGAGAATATGGTCGCCGTCGACCTCATCACCCTGTTCATCGACAAAAATCACCCGGTCTGCATCACCATCCAGGGCAATCCCCAGATCGGCACGATATTCCCTCACCTTGGCAGCCATCACCTCCGGATGCATCGAACCACAGCCTTCGTTGATATTGAGGCCATTGGGACTGACTCCAAGCGGAATGACCTCAGCGCCCAGTTCCGTCAGTACCGCCGGGCCCACCCGGTAACCTGCGCCATGGGCGCAATCGAGAACAATCCGCAACCCCTGCAGATCCAGATCACGGGGAAAGGTGTTTTTGAGGAAAACCACATAGCGACCGATGGCATCCTCTATGCGGTAGGCCTTACCAACGTCCTCGGCAATGGGCCGCAGGGCATCGATGCGATGATTGAGGATCAGATCCTCAATCTGGATCTCCATGTCATCCGGCAATTTGAACCCGTTGCCCGAAAAAAACTTGATGCCGTTATCCTGGTAGAGATTATGCGAGGCACTGATCACCACTCCGGCATCAGCACGCATGGAAGACGTGATAAAAGCGATTCCCGGCGTCGGTAACGGCCCGACGACCAGGACATCGACGCCCATCGAGCAGATACCTGCAACTATGGCATTTTCCAGCATATAACCGGAGAGCCGGGTGTCCTTGCCGATAATGATCCGGTGACGGCGGCCGGCATCCTGCTTGAACACATAGGCCACAGCGCGCCCCAACTGCATTGCCATTTCGGCGGTCATCGGATCGATATTGGCAACACCGCGAACACCATCAGTGCCAAAAAGTTTCTTTTCCATCGTTTTACTGCCTCCCCTGCCTGACGGCATCTTCCTTATTCTACCGGGTTCTGTTGGTCTTCAGGCGCAGCCTCAACAGCGCTAATCTCTACCTGAATTTCTGTCGTCCGTTCATCCTTGAACCAGCTGAAATTTCCCCGGTGCTGCAACGGGACAATCAGCGAAAAGCTGCTGTTCACACCGTCAAGATCGACCTCGTCAGTGCTGACATCGTTGACATTCTTAAGCTCAGTTTCTGCCCCTTCAATAGTAATCAGATCAGGTATTGCACGAATGCTGCCGACCACAAAGCCGCTCATCGGCTCCCCACTCAGGGCGATAGTAACGGGGACTGTTTTTTGTTGAATCCGCTCCAGACGCACATCGACAAACGACGGAGACAGCCTGGTCACCCGCAAACCACTGGGCAGATTGAGGCGCTCTTCGAGGCGGCGGAAGGAGGTCAGACCAGGGCGCAAGCCGGTCAAATCAACGGTAATGCTGATGTCATTGGGGCTGACCTTCATCAACAGGGTACGCGGACCACTGATGCGGACATCAACCATGCTGGGGATCTCGTTGGCGACCATCAGCTCTCTGGGCAGGTTCTGAAATTCCAGCGGCACCCGGTAGTTCACCTCCAGGCGCCGCTCACCCATGATGAAGAACCACAGCATCAGGGCAAAAACCAGTGACATCAGCTTCAGTGCCCAGTTTTCCGTGATCAATTTAAACATCGCCCTAGCCCTTTTTACTCGGTTTTGTTTTGCGTGGTTCAAGCAGGCGACCGAGAACCTTTTTCAAGCTGGTCGCATCCAGGTTGCGGGTCATGCCGCCATTAACCGCTACCGAAATCTTTCCCGTTTCTTCCGACACCACGATGGCGATGGCATCAGCCAGTTCAGTCAGACCGATCGCGGCACGGTGACGGGTACCCAACTCCGTCGACAGGTTGCTGCCTTGGGTCAGCGGCAGAAAACATCCTGCCATGCTTAAGCGCCCCTGCTGCACAATCAGGGCGCCGTCATGCAGCGGTGAACTGGGCATGAAGATCGAGCGAACCAAATCACAGGAGACCTCGGCATCAAGAATGGTTCCTGATTCGAGAATATCCTTAATCCCGGTTTCACGCTCGACAACGATCAGCGCCCCGATTTTACGATTCGCCAGCGCCACAGAGGCCTTGACCAGCTCTTCTATCAGATGGGATTCTTCGCGGTAGGTAGCCCCTCCTAAAAAGGGATTACGCCCGACATGCATCAAGGCACGGCGGATGTCATTCTGGAAAATAACGACGATGACCAGAATAATAGATGACAGGAAGTTGCTTAAAAACCAGTTGAGGGTATGCAGATCACCAACGCGAGACCCCACATAGACAGCGAGAATAACCGCCAGTCCGAGGAGCATCTGAACAGCCCGGGTGCCTTTAATCAGCAAAATGATCCGGTAGATGATAAAAGCCACGATGCAGATGTCGAGGATATCGAGCAATCGGATATTGTGCAAGACATCAAACATGTTGCCCCCGTTAGCGGAATCGAAAAATTAACAGCGCAGATATATAAAAGGCCAGCTATGACTCCAGGGGAAATTGCTGTTCCCTGATTGCCCAGGCAACCAGGGCCGTCTCGCGCGCCGGCAGCACATCATGAACACGAAACAGCTGCACCCCTTGCGCTACTCCCAGGGCAACGGTCGCCAGGGTACCATACAGACGCTGGCGTGGATCCTCCTGCTGAATAATCCTGCCGATAAAGCTTTTGCGCGATGTGCCGAGAAGGATCGGGCAACCCAATTGATGCAAGGCGCTCAGATGCTTCAGCAATGCCAGATTACCCGCAGCACTTTTAGCAAAACCGATACCCGGATCTACGGCCAGGCGCTCTGCACCAATTCCGGCCGCATTTGCCTTAGTGACTGCCGCCCGCAAAAAGTCGACAACCTCAGCCAGCAGATCCTCATAATCGGTATTTTTCTGCATCTGCTCCGGGCACCCCCGGGTATGCATGAGAAAAAGTCCGGCAGCGCCGCCGGAAACCACTGCAGCCATGGCATCATCAAAGCTCAAGCCGCTGATATCATTAACAAAGTTTGCGCCGGAGGCAAGAGCTGCACGAGCGACCGATGCTTTACTGGTATCAATTGACAAGGGGATACAGGTATGACGCCGCAACCCTTCAATAACCGGAATCACCCTCTCGAGCTCAACATCAAGAGACACCGCCGGCGCCCCCGGGCGGGTGCTCTCACCACCGATATCGAGGATGCCCGCCCCCTGCTCCACCATTTCCAGCCCTCGCTCAACTGCTGCGCCCGCATCAAAACAGTCACCACCATCGGAGAACGAATCCGGGGTCACATTGAGAACACCCATGATACAGGGCTGTGCCAGATCAAGGACACAGTTACGACCAACCAGAACAGTGGCACCAGGAAAATCACTCACTATTTTGTCGCTATGTCGTCATCCCCAGCGCTACTGGTATTTTCCTCTTGTGGCGCCTTGGGCGACTGCTCACTTTCTGGTTGCAGCTGAGGCTGTTCTGACGCTGATGTGACGTTCTCTGGTGGCAGCCCACCCTCTTCGGCATCATCGCCCACAGGTTGTCCCGGTGTCGTGGTCTCCTCGGATTTCTCGAACACAAAACTGTCAGCTGCCTGCTCCCGCACCTGCTTTTGCAGATAGTCGGGAAGCCCCTCTGGAAACACGGTAGCGTGAATCTCCTCGGTATCCAGGGTTTCTTTTTCCAACAGGAGCTCTGCCAGAGCCACCAACCGGTGTTTATGCTCGCTCAGCAGCTTACGGGCGATTTCATAGTTTTCATGGATAATACGACGGATCTCGTTATCGATATCTAGTGCAGTCGATTCGCTGTAGTTCTTTCCCGTGCCCATATCGCGGCCAAGAAAGACCTCGGCGTCTTTTTCACCGAAAACAACCGGACCGATCTTTTCACTCATCCCCCATTCACATACCATCTTGCGCGCGATCATGGTCACCCGCTCCAGATCGTTACTGGCACCGCTGGTCACTGAATCAAAGGTGATCTCTTCGGCAATACGTCCACCCAGCATCGAGCGGATACGGATATTAAGTCCCTTATTGGTCTCGTTGTATTTTTCTTCGGCCGGGAGGTACATGGTCACGCCCATCGCCCGCCCACGGGGAATAATCGACACCTTGTGAACCGGATCGGAGCCCGCTGTCAACAACGACACCAGGGCGTGACCAGCTTCATGGTAAGAGGTGACCTTTTTCTCCTCCTCAGTAATAACCATCGAGCGCCGCTCCGCTCCCATCATTACCTTGTCCTTGGCCGCCTCAAAATCGACCATATCAACCTCGGATTTGCCTGTGCGAGCGGCGAGCAGGGCCGCCTCATTGACCAGATTGGCCAGATCGGCGCCTGAAAATCCGGGGGTCCCCTTGGCCACCAAACCGAGATTGACGTCTTCCGACATGGGAACCTTGCGCGAGTGGACGTGGAGGATCTTCTGCCGCCCTTTGACATCGGGACGCGGCACCACGACCTGACGATCAAAGCGACCGGGACGCAGCAAAGCCGGGTCGAGGACATCGGGACGATTGGTCGCAGCAACCAGGATAACCCCCTCGTTAGACTCGAAGCCGTCCATTTCAACCAGGAGCTGATTCAAGGTTTGTTCACGCTCGTCATGGCCGCCCCCCAAACCGGCACCACGATGCCGCCCCACCGCATCAATTTCATCAATAAAAATGATACAGGGAGCATTCTTCTTCCCCTGCACAAACAGATCACGAACCCGGCTGGCACCAACCCCGACAAACATTTCCACAAAGTCAGAACCGGAAATGGTAAAGAACGGCACCCCCGCTTCACCGGCGACCGAACGTGCCAGCAGGGTTTTGCCGGTACCCGGCGAACCGACCAGCAACACCCCCTTGGGGATTTTACCGCCAAGCTTGGTGAACTTCTTGGGGTCGCGTAGAAATTCGACAATTTCTTCCAGTTCCTGTTTGGCTTCGTCAACACCGGCGACATCCTTGAAAGTCACTTTTCCGGCGGTATCAGTGAGGAGCTTGGCCTTGCTCTTACCGAAGCTCATGGCCTTGCCACCACCCGATTGCATCTGTCGCATGAAAAAGATCCACACCGCAATCAACAGCAGAATCGGCCCCCAGGAAATCAGCAGGGTAAACCAGAACCCCTGGTCATCAACCGGCTTGGCTTCGATAATAACCCCTCGCGCCTTCAACTGCGGCAGCAGCTCTTCGTCACGCGGGATATGGGTCTGAAATTTACTGCCATCATCCAGGGTACCGGTCAGCTGGCCGCCCTGAAAGAGCACACTGATCACCCGATTGGCTTCAACCGCACTCAGAAACTCCGTATAATTCATCGGTCTCTGGGTTTCCTGCTTTTGCGTCATCATATTAAACAGCATGATCATCAACAATGAAATGACCAGCCACAAAGCTAGATTCTTCTGAAATTGGCTCACGTATTGACCCCCTGTCGGGTAATTAAAAGCAACTTGGATGCTCAGCTGCAGCATCAACGAAATGGCTGAAACTAGCAGGAAAATCTACCATAAAGAGAAGGCACCCACAAGGCTTAATGTCCGCTTTTTCACCAGATCACAGCAACTCAATACGTACTGGCGTCGCCGTATCGGGTGTGACAGTGCCGAAGCCTGAGCGCTGCAGTCCGGCAACCCACAACAGGGTTTCACCGGCAACGAGAAGGGGCGTACGCAGGCGCTCTTCTTTATCAATCTGCAGATCAGAAAATAAGCGCTTCAAGCGCTTGTGCCCGAGCATTCCCAACGGTATAAAACGATCACCCGGACGCCAGGTACGCACCGACAATGAGGACTCAACCGCAGTTAGATCAAAATAAACCCGGTGGCGGGTTTCTACCTCTGCTCGCAGCACCGGTGTTATGACCAGCCTGCGGCCATCGGGCAGCAGGGTCTCTCCGGGAACCTTAACCGGCAGAACATACTGGGGTGGCGGCTCCGGCGCAGTACGACACAACCACAAGTGTTCGTAGCGGCGGGCCACCCAACAACCGGACAGATCGAGTTGAGCCTGACTGCGAGCACCGCGTAGCAAGGCATCCATAGCGCGCAGATGAACCGCCTCAATCCCCTGAAGATGGCCGCGAACCTGTCTCATCGCCTCACGCAACAAGCGCAGCCGCAGGGCGGGATGAAAGGAGAGCAACGGTGGTCGCAGCAGCCTTAAACCATCGCTAGCGGAGGCAACGATTGACGGAAAACAAGCCATCACCTGCTCGTGCCAATATCCCTCTTCCTCGGCGATCTGGCGGCTCAATACCACCAGCCGCTCTCCACATTGCGGATTGATTTCCTCCAGCAACGGGAGAATCCGGGTACGCAGCCGGTTGCGGACAAATGCCGGATCCTGATTGCTGGCATCTTCGCGCCAGGAAAGTCGGTTCCTGTGCGCGTAATCCAGCAACTGCCGACGACTGTAAAAAAGCAATGGCCGCCACCAGATCCCATCACGCACGGCCATGCCGGCCAGACCGCTGATCCCGGTACCACGGATCAGCCGCTGCAACAGGGTTTCAACCTGATCGTCACGATGATGACCAAGGGCGATCAACTGGGCGCCAGTATCTGCCGCAACCCGTTCCAGCAGTCGTCGCCGCGCCACACGGCCGGCCATCTCCAGACTGATTTTTTCTTGCGCCGCCAATTCAGGGACGTCGCAGCACTCACCCTGGTAGCGAATAGCGAGCCGGCAACACAATTCTTCAACAAAACGTGCATCGCCATCAGCTTCAGGGCGGATGCGATGGTTCAGGTGGGCAACATGCAGAACCAGGCTGCGACTGGAGGAAATCCGCTGCAGTAAATGCAACAAAGCCACCGAATCAACACCACCGGACACGGCGACAACCACGGAATTGACATCTTCCGGTAAGGATTCAAGAACCCTTTGTTCAAGACCGTCCACTAGCATCAGCAACCCCGGATCAGCATTTAATAAAAAAGCCCTTCCGGATGGGAAGGGCTTTTTTAATGTGGTGGCGGTGCAGAGATTCGAACTCCGGACACTGCGGATATGAGCCGCATGCTCTAACCAACTGAGCTACACCGCCAAACGTTTATGAATCCCCATCAGGAGATTAATTGATTTGGTTGCGGGAGAGGGATTTGAACCCCCGACCTTCGGGTTATGAGCCCGACGAGCTACCAGACTGCTCCATCCCGCGACACGAGCACTGGAAAATAATCTCCGGGCCGACAAATGTCAAGCGAAAAAACTCCGTTAAAACAGATGCCGGTTCAGGGGCTGTGCCGGGTTACCAGCCCTTCAATCTTCTCTTTTTCAAGAATGATCTGGCGCGCAATCCCGGCAGTATCAGCATCGGCGTAAGGCCCGATGCGCACCCGATACCAGATCCCACGATCACCCAGGTTAGCCTCAGCGAGAAAAGCTGGATATCCCTTGTCAAGCATGCGCTGACGCAGGGAAGCGGCATCTGCCGCCGAGCCGAAAGAACCAACCTGCACCACGTGGCTGCCCTGTAACCTGGTGGCGGGCAAGGTCTGGTCAGTAGATGGTGCCGACCCGACAGTGGGTGTTTGTTGTTGCGTCGACTGTGGGGCTGGAGCTGATGCCTGAGCCAACGTTTGCGGCCCGCCGCCACTGACAACAATCGGCTGATCGGTCAGCTCCAGTGGTGGCAAAGAAGCCGATGGACGCGATTCCGCTGGAGGCGGCTGGTTGATGCCGCTACCCAAGGGGGAGGTATCTCGAACCAGATCATCGTAAAAACTCAGACGTGCACTTTCAACAACCGCATCAATCAGCGCATCCTTCTCCCCTTTCTGCGCATCTGTCTGAAGCGGTGCAGGAGCCGGTATTGGTGCGGCTGCAGGAATTTGAACGATTCTGACGGCTTCCTGCTGTTCCTTGACTTGCCGGGCAACATCACGTTCGACTCCGCGCCGACCGGTGGTAACACCGAGTACAAAGCTGAGTAACGAGACCAGCAACAGCAACGCCAGAAGGATGATTGCCTGGCGTTTTTCCAGGCGTCTTTGGGTGCGGGTTTTTATTTCTGTCTGCATCATGTACCCCCTTAGTGCGGGACGACCTTCCTTACATTTGTTCCGGTGCCGAAACCCCGAGCAGCCCTAAAGCATTAGCCAGGACAATGCGTACGGCGTTGACCAGATACAAGCGGGCAGATGTGACCTGTGCATCCTCATCCAGCACCCGATGGCGATTATAGTAGCTGTGCAGCAGTGCTGCCAGATCCTGTAGATAAAAAACCAGGCGATGGGGTTCATAATGCAACGCCGCCCCTTCAATCGCTTCAGGAAAACGCGACAACTGCCTGATCAGAGCAATTTCTTCGGCGAGGGTCAAGTACGAAAAGTCAAACTGCGCAAGCGTTGGCTGCTCCATGCCGACCGCGGCAGCGTTACGATTGATGCTGCAGATGCGGGCATGAGCATACTGCACATAATACACCGGGTTATCGCTGCTGTTCTGCTTGGCCAACTCGAGATCGAAATCGAGCTGACTGTCACAACGACGCATCAAAAAGAAAAACCGGCAGGCATCCCGTCCGACCTCATCAATCACTTCGCGCAGGGTAATAAAATTGCCGGAACGCTTGCCCATAACAAAAGGCTGGCCGTCGCGCAACAGATTCACCATCTGGATCAGCAGCACTTCGAGCGCTGCGGCAGGCAGGCCAAAGCCCTTGAGCATTGCTTTCATCCGCGGGATATAGCCATGATGATCAGCGCCCCAGACATCAATGACGCGGTCAAAGCCACGATCAAATTTTTCCAGGTGATAAGCGACATCAGAAGCAAAATAAGTGTAGCTGCCATCCGACTTGATCAACACCCGGTTTTTGTCATCACCAAATTCGGTAGTGCGTAGCCACAGGGCATCATCCTCTTCATAAGTCAGCCCTTTTTCCTTAAGGCGACCAAGTTCCTGCTCGACCATATCACGATCGTAGAGACTCTGCTCGCTGTACCAGTTATCAAAGTGGATACCAAAGGCTTTCAGATCAGTATCAATCCATTTTAAAATCTGGTCGACACCAAAACGGGTACAACGGCTGATGGCTTCTTCTTCATTCAGGTCAGCGAGTTCACCCTGTTCCTGACGCAGGCCTTCGGCCAGTTCGGTAACATAGGCGGCCTGATAACCATCCTCAGGAAAATCAATCACCTTTCCCTGCAATTCGCGCAAGCGCAGCAGAATCGAACGACCGAGGGTCTGCACCTGATTACCGGCATCGTTGATGTAGTATTCGCGCTGCACGTCAAAACCGGCCGCGGCAAGAATTGCCGCCAGGGCATCACCAACCACGGCTCCACGACCATGACCAATATGCAGCGGTCCGGTTGGATTGGCACTGACGAACTCAACCTGCACCTTGACACCAGCACCGACCTGCGAACGTCCGAACTGCTCCTGCTCAGCATAGATGTGATGCAGGACTTTTGCCCAGTAACCGACAGCAAGGCGAAAGTTAATAAACCCCGGACCGGCAATCTCGACCGCATCAAACAATGCATCAGCGCGCAATGACTCTGCCAGAACCTCGGCAATCCGGCGTGGCGCCTTGCCTTCAGAGCGTGCCAGCATCATCGCCAGATTGGTCGCATAGTCACCATGTTCCGGATTTTTCGGTACCTCAAGTTGAATTTCAGCAGGAAATTCTCCAGAGGTGAGGGCCCCCTGCTGATAACAATTTTCCAGCGCCTGCTTGAGCGCTGAACGAATATCATTCTTAATCACTTACCGCCTCTTTCTTTGAGTGTTTCGGTCGGCACAAAATAGATCAGCTCTCCCTCGCGCACCATCCCCAGGCGCGCACGGGCAAGCTGCTCCCAGTAGTCCCGATCATTATTAAGCCGCTCAATCTCCTGCCGCAAATCTTGCTGCTGCGCCTGCATCTCCTCAAGGCGCTGCTGTAATTCCTGTTGTTGGCGCTGTGCCTGAACGATCCGCAGAACACCTCTATTACCAAACACCGCATAGGCTGCCATCAACAAGATGAGCACCAGCAAGACAAGTGTCAGTAGATTATTCCTGCCGGGTAACCCCGATTCACGTTCCGATCCCAAGCGTTTCCCCGTTCATATCATCCATGTTGCCGACCGACGCACAAGTTCTCAAATCAACCAGCCAAGGTCCATAGCAACAACCCCTTATTAACCGATTAACCGCCGCCCGGACCACCACTGAAGCCGCCAACCGAACCGAGGCCAAGCATGGTGAAGGTCAACATAAAGGATTGTTCACCATCAGTGCGGTCACGCAGGGTCAACAGTAGACTCCAGCATTGCCGACGGTATTCGATGCCGATTCGCTCTTCGAGGCGATCGTTGGTGAAAAAATCGTAACGTTGCTGATAGGTCAGATAAATCGGCTGCAAAAACCCCAAGCCAAGATTGATTTCACCATAGTCAAGGTCGGTGCGGCGGTCAATATTATAACTCAGGCGCAGATAGTTCTCGGAGCGATCGGCGACCTGACCCTCGACCAGCAACTCTTTAAGCTCGTTGGTGCGCGAATCAACGATCACATCTGCTCCCAGGCGCATGTGCTCCGAGGGCAACAGGGTTAGCTGGGCGCGAGCCTCACCGAAACCTTTTTCCGCCTGATCCTTGTTCAGATGTTGCAACACAGACAGGCGCAGGTAGACCCAGTCACGATACTGGCGCCGCCCATTCTCATCGTCCAGGCGTGCCCGCAACCGCTGCACCAGGGCATACTCAATGCGATTTTTGGCAGCAATCCGATCAAAGGAGTCAAATCGGGGGATATGCTGTTGATCTTTTTCCGGAATATAGTCGTAAACAATTTCCGGGTTAATCGCATGCCGCAGCCGACCGGAAAAACCGAAGGGCAGATCGTAAGTACGCTGCAACGGCGGTGTTACCACCCGGGTGGTAACCTCGACCATGCCATGCTGTTCACTGCTTGATTCCAGATTCAGATCCCAGTAGTAGCGCTGCCGATAGGCGACTGTGGGATTAATGCTGAGCAGATTAAACAGCCGGCTATTCAAGCTTACAGCCGGCCGCAGCATCAGGCGCTGCCCCGTAACCCCTTCACGCCGCCAGAAGTGAGTGTATTCAGAACCCCACTCATAAGCCAGCGGCGTGGTACCAATGATACTGCGGGCTATATTGAAATTGATGCGTGGCAACAGCTGCAGGGTGCGACGCTGATCGGTCTCCAGATTTTTGCTGTACTGCATCAGGCCGACCAGATTCGCGCGCCGCCAGTTGCGGCTCAGGGAAAAAGTTGACTGCGCCTGATCGCGGTTATAATCCCCGGCAACCTCGCCAAAATCCTTGAAATATTCGTCGTTGTCAACATAGAGAGCATCAACCACCATGCGCACCTGGCCGGGCAGGTTACCGGTATGGATCCATTCAAGGGCATAGCGCTCTTCATCGATCCGCTCATCATCAACCTCACGCACATCAATATGATAGGCGCGCATCTCACCGGCATTGTCACGACCAAAGATATAGCGGTATTCCACCCCCTTACCGATCCCCATTTTCGACAGGTAATCAAGATACAGGGTGGCATCCTGATTAACCCCGAGCACCTGGTAGTAGGCAGCGCCATAGCCGAATCCACGTTTCTTGGAATAACCGATAGAGGGGATCAGCAGCCCCGATTCACGCTCGGTTTTGGCCGGATAAATCATGTAGGGGAAATACAGAGTGGGGATGTCCTTCAGATAAAAAACCATATGGCGAGCGCGTGCATACCCGCCCAAGGTAACATCAATATTGCCGGCACCAAACTTCCAGTCCGGCACCTCACCATCACAGGTGGTAAAAGTGCCGGAGGTAATCCGATAATCGTCTTCCCCCAGCTGTTCGATGCTGCTGCCGCGAACATGGAGATTTTCATCAAGCAGATAAAAGTATCCCTGATCAACACGGCCGGTCCCAGCCTCCAGGTTATAACAGGCAGCAGATCCGGACAGGGATTCCGTCGGTGAAAGAAAGCGCACATTGCCGCTGGCTTCGACCTCACCGCTGCCTCGATGCCAGCGCAGCTGCTCACTTAGCACTTCCAGATCACCCTGGATCAGCCGGACATCACCGCTGGCCTGATAAAGCTCAGCCTCATGATCGTAACTCAGTTCATCTGCCTCAAGATAGACCGGTTCACCCATAACCATCACGCGACTGCGCGCCTCAACAGTTGTGGCGCAAGAAAGGGAGAGCAGCAGCAACAGAAGCAGATGGCGAATCAACATAAGATATTCCAATGAAGCTACGGATCAATGAATGATCGGTGTTATATCCGTCTGAACAACCAGCTTTTCACGAATAGCGGCCACCAGAAACAAGGAACCGGCTACCAGAATCAGCTCAGTGCCGGACCGTGACTGTTGGGCCGCCTGCAGGGCGGCAGTCGGCGTGGTAAAGCCCTGGACGGCAACACCCTGGTCAGCGGCGTGCCCACATAAAAGCTCAGTATCCGCCGCATCTTCAACCGGAGGCCGGGTAGCGTAGAGACATTGACAAAAGGGGAGCAACAGATCGAGCATTGGCAGTACCTGTTTGTCGGCTTTACAACCAAAAATCAGATGAAACCGACGCAGATTTTGTTGCTTGAGATAGTCAGCCAGAATGGCTGCACCTGCAAGATTATGGGCACCATCGAGCAGTACCCGCTGCGGCAGCCATTCCAGTCGCCCCGGCCAGCACACCCGTTCGAGGCCCGAGCGAACGGCTGTCGGCTCCAGTTCGACCCCGACATCAGACAGATAACCGGCCGCAGCGGCGGCGAGAGCAAGGTTCTGGTGCTGGTGCAGTCCAGGCAGGGTCGGTCGAACGGCCTTCAATTCAAAAGAGCCGGCACGCACATCAAAGTCTTCCGGCCGCGACTGCCAGCAGTAATCCCGATCGGGGAGCAACAGCGCACTGCCCAGCTGTTGCGTACGTTGTGCTAATACCGCCGCCGCCTCAGATGACTGACGGGCACTGATCAACGGCACCCCCGGCTTGATAATGCCGGCTTTTTCCCCTGTCACCTGCGCCAGCGTTGTCCCGAGATGGCGGATATGATCAAGGGCGATGGGGGTGATCAGGCATAATTCCGGGTCAACAATATTGGTAGCATCCAGGCGCCCGCCCATTCCACACTCCATAATCGCCCAGGCGACCCCCCGACGCTGGAAAGTGAGCAGTGCCATGACTGTGGTCACCTCAAAGAAGGTTGCCTGCAGCTGTTCAGCGTGGGGACGCAATTCTTCAATCAGTGCAACCGCCTGGTCAAGCTCAAGCTGCCGGGTATCAACCCGGATACGTTCGGTGAATTGATGCAGATGGGGCGAGGTATAGAGCCCGGCAGGAATACCGGCAGCGTGAAAAATGGCCGCCAGGGCGGCGGCGGTCGAGCCTTTACCATTGGTTCCGGCAATATGCAGGATACGCACATGCCGGTGCGGATTACCGACCCGTTCGAGCAGTTCGGCAATCGTTTCGAGCCCCAGCTTGATGCCGAAAAAACGCAGCGAATACAGATAGTCCAGGCTGTCGCGCTGACTTGCAAGCATCCTGTTGATCAGCTTCTGGTGAAAATACGCAGAATCTGTGACAGAACCTTCTTCATTTGCTGACGGGCAACGATCATATCGACCATGCCGTGCTCAAGCAGATACTCCGAACGCTGAAAACCCTCCGGCAGGGTTTGACGGATCGTTTGTTCGATGACCCGTGGTCCGGCAAAGCCAATCAGGGCCCGGGGTTCAGCAATATTCAAATCGCCAAGCATGGCAAAGCTGGCTGTCACGCCGCCGGTGGTAGGGTCGGTCAGCACCGAGATAAAGGGAATGCCTGCGGCTTTCAGGCGCGCCAGAGCCGCGCTGGTTTTGGCCATCTGCATCAGCGACAAAATGCTCTCCTGCATCCGTGCGCCACCCGACGAAGAGAAAATCAACACCGGAGCCTGGGTAGCCAAACCTTTTTCAATCGCACGGGTGATCTTTTCACCAACTACCGAGCCCATACTCCCCCCCATGAAGGAGAAATCGAACACGGCAACCACCACCGGCAAACCATCGAGTTGGCCTTCGCCGCAGATGACGGCATCACCGTCTCCAGCTTTTTTGACGGCGGCTTTGATCCGCTCTTTATATTTTTTGGAATCCTTGAAATCGAGAAAGTCAACCGAACGCATTTTGGCGTCCATTTCAACGAAGGTACCGGCATCGATAATCAAATCGATACGTTCCCTGGCGCCGATACGAAAATGGTAGTCGCACTTCGGACAGACGTTGAAATTGCGTTCAATTTCCTTGCAATAGATGATTTCCTGGCAGTTTTTACATTTGGTCCAGACCCCCTCGGGAACCTGAACGTTTTTCTTCTCGACTGAAGCCGTCAGCGACGTTTTCTTACGAAACCAGACCATGCTCAACCTCTTTAGTGGTTTGCAATCCTGCAGATATCCTGTTTTTCAAGCATTTAAAGCGCTTAAAAAGCGGCAGCCGGATATCACAAACTCTTTATTTGAATTTATTTCCTGCAGCTTTGCTTCAAGGCTTTGGTAAAACTTCCAACCTTTTCCAGCATTCCATTATCCGTACCATACTTGCCAATAATGTTGACCAGGGCACTGCCGACAACCACCGCATCGGCGAACTCAGCCACCTCCAGCGCAGCGGCTGCAGTGGTGATACCAAAACCGACAGCCACAGGAACCTGCGTCATGGTTTTAAGCTGGACGACAGTATCACGGATTGCCGCCGGAGTAACCGCCTGGGTTCCGGTAACGCCGGTCATCGACACATAATAGATGTAACCTTGCGCTGCTGCCGCCAGACGCCTCATCCGCTCCGGCGGTGTGGTCGGTGCCAGCAGGGTAATCAGCGGTATGCCAACAGCGTCAGTCACCGGCTTGATTTCAGCCATTTCTTCCGGCGGCAGATCAACCAGCAATAAACCATCGACGCCTGCAGTTGCGGCATCGGCGGCAAAACGCTTCACACCGTAACGAAAAACCGGATTGTAATAGCCCATCAGAACCAACGGGATCTGCAACTCAAGGCGCGCCTGGGTGACAATATCCAGCACCGTCGCCAGGGTTGTGCCGGCCGCCAGGGCACGCTCGGAAGCCGCCTGAATGGTTGGTCCATCAGCCATGGGGTCGGAAAAAGGCACTCCCAGTTCAATGACATCAGCACCGGCGGCAGCGAGGGTACGAATCAACGCAAGGGTCATCTGCGGGTTGGGGTCCCCCGCCGTAATAAACGGGATCAGAGCCGCTTCGCCTCGTTTTTTCAATTCATCAAAGGTGTGTTGCAGACGCGACATAAAATCCCATATTTATGAATAGGCTGGCTAGACCATTAACATTCTTGACAGTGACAGATCAGCTTAGACGATTCGCCGGGCAGGTTTCAATCATTTTCTCAAAGCTACTTATTATTAGTGCCCGGCCCTGCTGATCCCTGGGTGCTGCCCCCTTGCCCCGAGCTCCCTGGCTTCTTACGGCGGCGTGGAAGGCGACGTTTACGAGGTTCAACCGGCTTTTCCAGCACCGGACGCTTTTTCTTCGGGCGCGCCCGCTTGTAGGTAAAACAAAAATCTTCATCCACAGGGACTTCGCTGGGAATCTTGAAACCAAGGTAATCCTCAATCTCCGGCAGCACGTAAACGGTTTCTTCATCAGCAAAGCTGATCGCCCGACCTACGGCACCCGCGCGGGCCGTGCGACCGATACGATGAACATAGTCCTCACGATCCTGGGGCAGATCATAATTAATAACATGGGTCACCTGATCGACATGGATGCCGCGCGAAGCGACATCGGTGGCAACCAGATGGGTGATGCTGCCGAGCTTGAACTGATCCAGAATCCGCATCCGTTTTTTCTGCGGAATGTCCCCGGACAGCACCGCACTGGAAAGATCGTTGACCTGCAGCAAGGCATCCAGTTTTTCCGCTTCGACCTTGGTATTGACAAAAATCATCACCCGCTCGGCATTCTTTTCTTTTTTTAGTAATCCCAGCAACAGGGCGAATTTTTCCCGCCGGGTGACATGGTAGAGCACCTGGACAACCCCGTCAGCAGAAATCTGTTCGGGGGCAATCTCGACCCGCTCGGCCATGTTCATAAACTCATAGGCCAACTCCATGACCTGGGGTGACAGGGTCGCAGAAAAGAGCATGGTCTGACGTTTTTCAAAGGGGGGCAATTTACGCAACAGGTAACGCAAATCCTTGATAAAGCCCATATCAAACATGCGGTCAGCTTCATCGATCACCAACGCTTCAACCTGGTCAAACGAGAAAACCCGTTGTTTGAAGTAGTCGATCAGCCGTCCGGGGGTGGCAACGATAATATCGACGCCATCACGCAGCGCCTGGCGCTGTTTTTCGTAATCGACGCCACCGAAGATCGGCTGGATCTTGATCCCGGTGTGGCGGCCAAGGAGATCAGCGTCCTGACAGATCTGTACTACCAGTTCACGCGTCGGCGCCATCACCAGGGCGCGCGGGCTGGAACCGGAAGGACGTGGATTGGCCAGCAGCCGACAAAAAATCGAGATCAGAAAAGCCGCGGTTTTCCCCGTGCCGGTCTGGGCCTGGGCGGCAACATCCTTGCCCTGCAGGGCCAATGGTATCGATTGCTGCTGCACCGGGGTCAAATGTTCGAACTCGGCGTCAGCGATACCCTGGAGCACTGTTGCCGGTAAATCTAATTCGCTAAATCTCATTACAACTCTACTTTCATCGCTTGTGCGACCGTATTGATATCCTTGTCTCCGCGACCTGACAGACAAACAAGAATAATCTGATCTGGGCTCATGGAAGGTGCCATTTTGATCACCTGGGCAATCGCATGGGCACTTTCAAGAGCAGGGATAATCCCTTCAATCTCTGTTAACTTGCGAAATGCGGCCAGCGCTTCGTCATCCGTCACGGCAACGTAGCAGGCACGCTCGATATCTTGGAGGTGGGCATGCTCGGGGCCGACACCGGGATAATCCAGGCCGGCAGAAATGGAATGGGCGTGCTGAATCTGACCGTCAGCATCCTGCAGCAGACTGGTTTTGTTGCCATGCAGCACACCTGGCGTACCGGCACCAAGGGAAGCCGCATGTTTGCCGGTTTCGATGCCCAGCCCTGCCGCCTCAACCCCCAGCAAGCCGACCTCGGAATCGCCGATAAAGGGATAAAACAGGCCGATAGCATTGGAGCCACCGCCGATACAGGCGACCGCGACATCCGGCAAGCGTCCCTCGGCAGCCAGGATCTGCTCTTTGGCCTCAGTACCGATCACCGCCTGAAAATCACGCACCATCAGCGGATAGGGATGGGGTCCGGCAACGGTACCAATCACATAAAAGGTATCGCGCACGTGGGTCACCCAGTGGCGTAAGGCATCGTTCATGGCATCCTTCAAGGTCGCTGTGCCGCTGGTGACCCCGGTTACCTTGGCCCCGAGCAGCTTCATGCGAAAGACGTTCAGCGACTGCCGCCGGATATCTTCAGTGCCCATGAAGACTTCACACTCCATACCGAACAGGGCCGCAACGGTCGCGGTTGCAACGCCGTGCTGGCCGGCACCGGTCTCGGCAATGACCTTTTTCTTGCCCATGCGCCGCGCCAGCAGAATCTGGCCAACGGTGTTATTGACCTTATGGGCACCGGTATGATTGAGATCTTCACGCTTGAGGTAGACCTTTGCCCCCCCGAGCTCGGCGGTCAAGCGCTCAGCAAAATACAAGGGGCTGGGGCGACCGACATAGTTTTTCAGATAATAATCGATTTCTTTTTGGAACTCGGGGTCGTTGCGCGCCTCGGCATAAGCCTGTTCCAGTTCAAGTAGCGCCGGCATCAGGGTTTCAGCAACATACCGACCACCGTATTGGCCGAAATGTCCACGCTCGTCGGGATAGTCGTAACTCATGCCATTCTCACCTGTTCGATAAATTGGGCGACCAAAGCCAGATCTTTATGCCCGGGTTCCCGTTCAACACCACTGGAAACATCAACGGCATAGGGATTAACCACCTCAATCGCCGTACCCACATTGGCCGGGGTCAGTCCTCCGGCCAGAATAATCGGCTTTTTCAGTGTAGCACGACTCACCAGTTGCCAATCAAACTGACGCCCGGATCCACCGTAATGCTCATCGCTCCAGGCATCAAGGAGCAATGCCGCCACCGGATAATCTTCAAGGTGAGAGAGAGGCTCCTCATCACGCACCCGCAATGCCTTAATGACCGGATAGGGCGAATGGAGATGACACTGGGCCGGCGTTTCATCACCATGCAGCTGAATCAGCTGCAGCCCGGTTTGCACCATGATCTGATGAATTTTTACCGCCGGGGCATTTACAAACAGCCCGACAGTGGAGACAAACGGGGGAAGGGCCGCAACAATGTCGGCAACCCGTTCCGGCGCAACATAACGCGGACTAGGTGGATAAAAAACAAAACCAAGGGCATCGGCACCAGCTGCCACCGCCCCTTTGGCATCGGCTAAATTGGTAATTCCACAAATCTTAACACGAGTCACTGCCATTGACTAATCCGTCCCCAGCAGCTCGCGCAGCTTGCCGCCGATATTCGCCTCGCGCATCAAGGTTTCGCCAACCAGAAAAGCGCGGGCACCGGCCGTCTGCAACCGTTCAATGTCAGCACGCGAGGAGATACCGCTTTCGGCAATCGCCAACTGGTCTGCCGGGACCAGGGACGCCAGGGACTCGCTGATGCCCAGATCGGTGACAAAGGTGCGCAGGTCACGATTATTGATGCCGATCAGATCAACCGGCAGCTTGAGGGCCCGCTGCATTTCAGCGGCATCGTGAACCTCAAGCAGGGTATCAAGACGCAACGCCGTGGCCTGCTGCGCCAGCTCAAGCAATTGCTCGTCGTTTAGAGCCGCAACAATCAGCAATACCGCATCGGCACCCGCCAGGCGGGCCTGATACAGTTGATAGGTGTCGATAATAAAATCCTTGCACAACAGCGGCAGCGACACCTGCTCACGAATCAACCCCAGATAGCGCAGATGACCATAGAAATACTGCTGGTCCGTCAGCACCGACAAACAGGTGGCACCAGCGTTCTGATACTGCTCGGCGATAGTCACCGGATCAAAATCAGCGCGGATAATTCCTTTGGACGGCGATCCCTTTTTCACTTCAGCAATGATCGCTGTGCCGCCCGATGCTGCCATGGTCCGCAACGCCCGGGCGAAACCGCGCGGAATATCCTCCAGATCGCCGATGCGCGTGGCCAGGTCCGTGAGGGAACGCTGAACTTTAGCGGCGGCAACTTCCTCTTTTTTGGTCAACAGTATCCGCTCCAGAATCATGCGTTTGTCATCCTAACCAGGTCAGCCAACGCCTCTGCCGCGCGACCGTTGTCAATGGCCCGAGCAGCCATGGTGATGCCGTCGGGGACCGTTTCCACCAGCTCGGTTGCCAGCAACGCATAAGCGCTGTTTAACAGGACAATATCCCGTTGCGGCCCGGTCGCTCCGGACAGGATAGCGCGGACAATCTCGGCATTACGCGCCGCATCGCCCCCCTGCAGATCGGCAAGGGCACAAGATGCTAAACCAAACTGTTCCGGCGTGATGGTGGACAGGGTCACCCCGGTGCTGTCAATCGCGGCGATTGTCGTCGCACCGGTCAGGGTGATCTCATCCATGCCATCACTGCCGTGGACAACGAACCCCTTGCGACAGCCGAGGGAGAACAGCACTTCTGCGAGCTTTTCCACCAGATCAATGCGGTAAACCCCCAACACCTGACGATTGGCTTTGGCCGGATTGGTCAGGGGCCCGAGGATATTAAAGATGGTACGAATGCCGATCTCACGGCGCGGGCCAATGGCATGTTTCATGGCGCCATGCAGGGCGGGAGCGAAGAGAAAACCGACCCCGATCTGCTCAATGCACTGCGTCACCAGAGCCGCGGACACATCGAGATTGACACCCAGATGTTCCAGCACATCGGCACTGCCACAGGCCGATGACACGCTACGATTGCCGTGTTTGGCAACCTTCACCCCACAAGCGGCGACCACCAAAGCCACGGTGGTGGAAATATTGAAACTGCGGGTGCCGCTGCCTCCGGTACCACAGGTATCCAGAATGGTTTCACGGTCAAGGTTGATATCATCACGGTCAAGGTCAAGGGCAGCCTTCACCGCAATCGGCGTGGCATGGGCACGCATCACGCGCGCCGCACCGACAATTTCCGCGATAGTCTCCCCCTTCATCCGCAGTGCCGTGATAAAGGCTCCGATCTGTGCCGCTGTCGCCTCGCCGCCCATGATCATGGTCATTACCTCGATCATCGTTTCTTCCGCCAGGTCACGCCCTTCAACCAGCATAGCGATGGCTTGTCTGATCATGCCGCTTTCTCCTTGCTGCTGAGTGTGAGGAAGTTCCCGAGCAAGCGCTTACCTTCGACAGTGAGGATCGATTCAGGATGAAACTGCACCCCCCAGACCGGCAACTCTATGTGTTGCAGCGCCATAATTTCCCCTTCTGCCGTCCATGCCGTTACCTTGAGGGTTGACGGAAAGCTTTCCCGTTGCGCCAGCAGGGAGTGGTAGCGGGTGGCAATAAACGGGTTGGACAAACCACGAAACAAGTCGCTGCCGTCGTGCTCGATGGGGCTGGTTTTACCGTGCATCAGGCGTCCGGCTCGCACCACCTCGCCACCATAGGCTTCGGTAATCGCCTGATGACCAAGACAGATGCCGAATATGGGAATCCGGCCGGCAAAGCGCTTTATCGCAGGGATGGATATTCCGGCCTGGGCCGGCGTACAAGGGCCGGGTGAAATCACCAGTCGCTGTGGGCCAAGGACGGCAATTTGATCAAGACTGATCTTGTCATTGCGGTAAACCTCAACCTCTTCCCCCAGCTCCATAAAATACTGCACCAGATTATAGGTAAAGGAATCATAATTATCGATCATCAACAGCATTGTATCAGTCCCATTTCACCGGCTTATATTACAACAGACCACGATTTGCCATTTCGATAGCACGCTTGACCCCACGTGCCTTGTTAAGGGTTTCCTGGTATTCCATCTCCGCATCACTGTCGGCGACAACCCCGGCACCGGCCTGCAGATGCAACTGATCTTTTTCGATATGCAGGGTGCGAATGGCAATCGCCAGATCCATGTTGCCACTGAAAGAGAAGTAACCGACGGCACCACCATAGACTTCGCGCCGCACCGGCTCCAGCTCATCAATAATTTCCATCGCCCGGATCTTCGGCGAGCCGGTCAGGGTCCCGGCGGGAAAAGCGGCACGAAAGACGGCAAAACTGTCGAGTTCCGGGCGCAGTCGTCCGCGCACATTGGAAACGATATGCATGACATGGGAATAGCGCTCGATCACCATCAGCTCGCTGACCGCAACACTGCCGGCCACCGCGACCCGCCCGACGTCATTGCGGCCGAGATCAACCAGCATGATATGCTCCGCCAGTTCTTTTGGATCCGCCAGCAGCTCCTTTTCCAGCTGCTGATCCTCCACCATCGTCCGACCCCGTGGGCGGGTACCGGCAATGGGACGCACCTCGACCTGATCACCCTCCTTGCGGACCAGCACTTCCGGTGAAGCACCAACCACAAGGGACTCTCCAAAGCGCAAAAAATACATGTAGGGAGATGGATTGATGGTGCGCAAGGCACGGTAGATATCAAAAGGATCGGCTTGTACAGGGCCACTGAAACGTTGCGACAACACCACCTGGAAGATGTCACCGGCACGGATATACTCCTTGCACTGTTCCACTGCCGCTTTGAAATCTGCGCGCGTAAAGTTCGGCACCAGCTCAACCGCCTCTGGTGCCACCGTCAGCGGCTGAGGATAGACCAGTGGGCGACGCAGCTGCTCAATCAGCAGATCAATCTGCTGTTGTGCTTTTTCGTAGGCGCGCTGCGGTTCATCGCCGTCACGCAGATGAACATTGTAAACAATCTTCACCTTTTGGCGCATATTATCGAAAATAATGACCCGGTCGGTAATCATGAAACAGGCATCCCAGCCGCCGATGCTGCGTGGATTGGAATCGGGCAGATCCTCGATAAAGCGCACCATATCGTAACCGAGATAGCCCACGGCGCCGCCGCAAAACAGGGGCAGACCGTCAACTTCCACCGGCCGGTAGACCGCCATCAGATTGCGCAGATAATCCAGCGGGTCATCTACCTCACCGGATTCCTCCAGTTGTCCGTCAAAAAGAATTTCATAGTGATTGGCACGACAGCGAAAAACCCGCGCCGGGCCACTGCCCAAAAATGAATAACGTGCCCACTTTTCACCACCCTCAATCGATTCCAGCAGAAAGGCGTTCTGCCCATCGTCAATCTTGCGAAAAGCCGACACCGGGGTTTCCATGTCAGCAAGAATCTCGCGATAAACGGGAATCAGGTTGCCATGCCGGGCCAGGCAGCAAAAGTCATCTTGACTGGGGAAATACATAAAAATCGATATCCGGAGCGAGCAGATAGTTATCACAGGTATAGGGTTTGAAAGTCACGGTTTTTACCACCCATAGGCAAAACAAGTCAAGACCGGCTGCCGGTCGCAATCCGCCTCAACCTGCCGAAAAGCCGTAGAGATTCCGTAACTGCCGCGGCTATTGTCAACATCAAAACAGGATTTACCCGTTGCGCCATCAGCTATATAAAAAAAAATATCATTTCATTTTCAACGATCGAACCTTGATAATAAACTGAAACATGGTTATAAACAGCTACAGAACCCCCCTGATTTACGGCAAAACAGAGCCCCTAGTAAACATTGTTGTCACAAGAAAATAAAACCTTAAAAAAATGAAATTTTATATATTATTCAAATACTTAACATCTTATAAAAATCGCTGTACCAGGTGATCAAAACGATAAATTCAAAATAAATAAAAAACCGTGTTGACAAAAATATAACAGCGTATTAGTCTTCGCCCCATCAGTTTCCAAAGCGAGGCAATAAGTTGCCAATGAGATTATTTCGCGTATTATTTCATAACCGCTCAGTTTTTTTTCGAGGATGTCCATGTCAGGCAGGGACAAAGATTCATACAACATCCGCTCCGTTGAAAACGCTCTGCACTTGCTCGAAACACTGGCAAGCAACGGTGACCGATGCAGCCTGGCACAGCTCAGCGACAGGCTTGACATGACCAAAGCCAGCCTCTTCCGCCTGATGGCGACTTTTGAAAACATGGGCTACGTCGAACGCGGCGAGCGCTCCGGCGAATACCAGATCGGTATGGCCGCTTTCGAGACCAGCCAGAAACTTCTTGCCCGCATGCCGCTCTTACGCCATGCCCGTCCGGTAATGTCCCACCTGGCGCGCCAGTGTGACGAATCTGTCTATCTGGTGGTGCGCCGTGGAGAAGACGCCCTGTTTCTGGAGATGGCTGACAACGATCAGAAGGTCAATGTTGTCCCTTTAACCAGTCACCGTTTTGCGCTGAACAGCTGCGCCCCCGGCAAACTGCTGCTGGCCTTTGCCCAGGGTTCTGCGGCGGCAGCTGTCGCCGGCACCTCAGCGGGCTCCCATTACCTGCAACAACGTTACTGCGTTGATCACGATGGCCTCGGCGAAGGCAGCAGCGCTCTGGCCGTTCCCCTGTTTCAACAGGGGCAAAAACTTGCCGGTTGTCTAACCATCGTTGCCCCGACCTTCCGGATGAATGATCAGCGCATCAACAGCGAATTACTGCCGGCCCTCAAGGCTGCCGGCGACATGATTTCAGCACGCCTGGGCTACAATCTTTACAGCCCCAGGGGGCTGGCATGAACGCCAAAAAGCATCCGCTCAGCCACGACAGGCTGTCAATTCTGTTTTTACCGGGTTTCATGTTTGGTATTCACAAAGAAAGGAGGCCGCGAATTCGAGAGTAAATTTTGAGCGAACACCATGATTTTGCTCACGCTTTAACGGTTTCAGGTTGTCACTATCACAATGAATAAAGAGGAGGAAAGTAATGGAAGACCAAGGAAAAGCTTACTGGTTTACAACGCTGAAGTTGATTGGATCTATTCTCGCTGTCTGGGCTCTCGTCTCCTACGGGTTCGGGATTGTTTTTGCCTCGGCACTTGACAACATTTCCCTTGGGGGCTATCCCATGGGTTTCTGGTGGGCTCATCAAGGCGCCATGTATGTCTTCATTGCACTGATTTTCATCTACGCAAAACTCCAGGACAATGTTGACAAAAAATTCAACGTTCACGAAGAATAAAGAGGAGGAACCCTAATGAGTCTGCAATTTCTAACCTATCTTGTTGTTGGCGCGACCTTTGCGCTCTACATTGGTATCGCCATCTGGTCCCGCGCCGGCAGCACCGGTGATTTCTACGTTGCCGGTGGCGGCGTTCACCCGGTCATCAACGGTATGGCGACAGCAGCTGACTGGATGTCGGCGGCTTCCTTTATCTCCATGGCCGGCCTGATCGCCTACATGGGCTACGGTGGCGGCCTGTTCCTGATGGGCTGGACCGGTGGCTACGTTCTGATGGCAACCGTTCTTGCTCCTTATCTGCGTAAGTTCGGGCGCTTTACCGTACCGTCCTTCTTTGCCGACCGCTATTACTCAAGATCTGCGCCGGCCGTGGCTGTCATCTGCCTGTTGGTAGCCTCGGTTACCTACATTATCGGTCAGATGACCGGCGTCGGTGTTACCTTCGCCCGCTTCCTCGGCGTTACCAACGACATGGGGATCTACATCGGTATGGGTATCGTCTTCTGCTACGCGGTGTTCGGTGGCATGAAGGGTATTACTTACACCCAGGTCGCCCAGTACTGTGTTCTGATCACCGCCTACACCATTCCAGCCATTTTTATCTCCTTCCAGCTGACCGGCGTACCGATTCCCCAGCTCGGACTGGGTGCCTCCCTGGTCGGTGAAGACATCACCCTGCTGGCCAAACTGAATCAGGTTGTCACCGAGCTCGGCTTCGGCGAATACACCACCGCACTGCCCGGCAGCAAACTGAACATGTTCGTTTACACCTTCTCGCTGATGATCGGTACTGCCGGTCTGCCCCACGTTATCATCCGCTTCTTTACTGTTCCAACGGTTAAGGATGCGCGTTTGTCCGCCGGCTGGGCCCTGGTCTTCATCGCCATTCTTTACACCACCGCCCCGGCCGTTGCCGCCATGGCCCGTTTGAACCTGCACGCAACCGTCAGCCCTGAAATTGCGACCGGTGCTCCTCTGATTGCTCAAGGTGCCGGCCTTATTCATGAAGAACGCCCTGACTGGATGAAGCGTTGGGAGGTCACCGGACTGCTGCGTTGGGAGGATAAAAACAACGATGGTCGCATCCAGTATTACAATGATGCCAATAAGAACCCGGAATTCCAGGCCAAGGTAGCTGCTTCCGGCTGGCAAGGTAACGAGCTCTTTGTTAACCGCGACATCATTGTTCTGGCCAACCCGGAAATCGCCCTGCTGCCCAACTGGGTTATCGCCCTGGTGGCCGCTGGTGGTGTTGCAGCCGCCCTGTCAACTGCCGCCGGTCTGCTGCTGGCCATTTCATCAGCCATTTCCCACGACCTGTTGAAGAAGATCTTCATTCCTGACATGAG
The DNA here is from genome assembly GCF_059864205.1 of Pelovirga sp. NCBI lineage: Bacteria > Pseudomonadati > Thermodesulfobacteriota > Desulfuromonadia > Geobacterales > Geobacteraceae > Pelovirga > Pelovirga sp. The sequence continues at coordinate 26,530 of NZ_JCBCBS010000137.1, read as the reverse complement.
TGAAAAGGCCGAACTGCGCGCCGGTCAGATCTCCATGGCGGGGGCCATTGTTGTTGCCGGCTACCTCGGCCTCAACCCGCCCGGATTTGCTGCCGGTACCGTGGCTCTGGCCTTCGGCATCGCTGCCTGTTCCATCTTCCCGGCGCTGATGATGGGTATCTTCAACAAGAACATGTGTAAATATGGCGCGATCTGGGGCATGGCAGTCGGCCTCTCCGTGACCCTGTTCTACGTTTTTGCCCACAAAGGGCTCTTCTTTGTCCGCGGAACCGAGTACCTGGGACTGATCGGTGGTGCCAATTCCTTCTTCGGCATCACCCCGGAAGCCTTCGGTGGTATCGGAGCGCTCCTGAACTTCCTGGTTGCCTACATCGTCACCAAGATTACCCCGCCGCCACCTGAGCACATCCAGGCGATGGTTGAGAACGTCCGTACGCCGCGCGGTTCCAGTGTGGTTACCGGCGGTGGCGGTCACTAACATTGACATTCTGATATAGCCTTAGCGCATATCAGCTTCCATGCCCCGTCGGTGCTTGCATCGGCGGGGCTTTTTTTAAGTCATACTGACCATACCGGGTTGTCAATTCTTCCCGAATCAGGTAAAAAAAGCAGCCTAACGCGGCAAACAAGCCGCCCTTTCTTTTTAGTAACGGAGCAGATATCCATGAAGTTGCTTTTCGATGCTTCTACCGTCATCACCTGGCTGTTGTTTATTGTGATGTTCCCCCTGTCTTTTTTCTGGTTGCGGCGCGCCAAGCGCATCCTTATCGACAAAAACTATTCCGAAGTCGCCCTCAAAGGCGGTTTGCCGCCGGAGAATCCGGCCAAATTCGCCCTGATCGCCGGCCTGATCAATCTGCTCGCCGGAGCAACCGCCGTCTGGGTTATTATCGGTGTTCCCCTCTACATCGCTACCGGCATTACAATCGGTCCCTTCATCGCCTATCAGGACTGGAGTGCTGTTGGCGGGGTGACTATCTGGGCTAAACTGATGGCTGATTTTATCTTAAGCCGCTATGCCCACCCTTTCCAGTTCGGCAAAAAAAAAGACAACTGATACGGGAACACCTCCCCTTCCGTTTTCGCTATCATCTGTGATAATGTCCCAAATCGATACTGGCAGCTTGTTACACAAGCAGCCTGTCTGTACGTCTTTATCTCTTGACCGACGAGTTGATTTTCATGGGACTTATTCAATCCTTGCGCGACACCAAACCCTTTGACCAGTTACCCGATGCCGTATTTCAGCGCATCAGTGATTCGGCAAAAACGCAAAAATTTCCGCCACAAATTCACATTTTCAATCAACACGACGAACCAACCGGCTATCTCTATGTGATCAAGTCGGGACTGGTGGAAATTGTCGTGCTGGCACCTGGCGGGGTGGAGATGACTGTCGACTTTCGCAAGGAGGGATCGTTTTTTGGCGGCACACCGATCTTCACCGATGGCGGTTATACCGCTGGAGCACGTCCGGTAACGGAAACGCAGTGCTATCTGATCCCGGCCTCTCTGCTGGTCGAGATCGCCGCTAACTATCCTCACATCACTGACTACTTCAACAAAATCGTCTATTCCCGGGTACGTGACCTGTATTCGGATATGGTCAATGAGCATGCGCGCAACACCCTGACCCAGGTTGAAGCCTATCCCTTCAAAAAACGCCTGTCAGAAATCATGTCCACGCCTGCAGAAACCTGCCTGATTGACACGCCGATACCGGAAATTGCCCGCCAGATGACGGTTCGCGGAATTGGTGCGGTATTGGTCTGCGACGCCAACAAGCGCCTGAACGGTATCATTACCGAACGTGATCTGGTGTCCAAGGTCCTTGCCCGCCAACTGGTTAACAGCAAAACCGCCACCGCCGGCGAAGTCATGACCCCCAACCCGCACACCATGAGCCCAGAGACCTTCATGTATGAGGCAACCACCTTCATGATGGCTCACAAAACCAAGCATATTCCGATCCTCGAGCGCGACACCATTGTCGGCATCGTCACCTTGCAGGATCTGATGAAGTATCGCTGTCAAAAATCGATGCTGCTGATCGGCAACATCAACAAAGCGCGTACCATTGAGGATCTGATCATCGCACGTTCGGAAATCGTCAAGGTGGCACGGGCGCTGATGGGGGAGTCGCGTTCTCACGTCGAAACCATGGAGATCATTTCCTATATTCATCACCGCATTATCCGACGCTGTTATGAGATTGTTCTTGATGACGCCAGGCGCCATGGATTGACACCCCCTGATATTCGCTTCTGTTTTTTTATTATGGGCAGTGGTGGTCGCAAGGAAATGTTGCTGGGCCCGGATCAGGACAACGGTTTGATCTATGAAAACTTTCCCGACAGTCGAGGGGAGGAAGTCGAAGCCTTTTTTGCCCCTTTTTCAGAAAAACTGGTATCTGCCCTGGCACGCATCGGCTATCCGCGCTGTAAAGGCAAGGTCATGGCCGACAACCCGATCTGGCGCGGCCGTCTGAACGAATGGAAAAAACGCATCGCCGACTGGATCAAGGTTCCCGAGCCACAAAAGGTGCGCTACTCATCCATTTTTTTCGACTTCATGCCGATTGCCGGTGAAGCAACCTTATGCCAGGATCTGCGCGATATTGTCCACCGCCATATTAAGGAGCATCCGATTTTCCTCTATCACATGATGGAACTCGATTTCAAACATAAGGTTCCTTTGAGCCTGCTGGGCCGCTTTACCACCAGCCGCGAAAAAGAACATAAGGGCACATTGTCGGTAAAAGAAGCCGGCAGTATTTTTATCGTCGACTGTGTACGCATGTTCCTGCTTGAGCAACAGATCGATGCCACAACCACCAGCGAACGCATTGATGAACTGGTCAGACTGAAAATCTTCACTGCGGAAACCGCCGAGCACATCAAGGCCGCCTTTGAAGCCTTTACCTTTTTGCGCTTACGCAACGAAATCACGATGATCGATCATGGCAAGTTCCCCTCCCATTTTCTCAATCCCTATGAACTGTCGAAAAATGAGCAGGATCTGCTCAAGGAAGCCTTCCGTGTTGCGGCAAAACTGCAGGACTCCACCAAACGGCATTTTTCCAAGCAGATCAGCTGATGTGGGTTGAATAGAGGAGATGTCGGTAGAAAATGCGTCCATACCTCCTGCATGAACCCGATAATGTGCCGCGATAAGACAAATCATCCTTTACAACAGCTCCTCGTCCCACTATCATTAGCGCATCTTTATTGACCTGTGAGACGCCATTATCTATTGCCCCAACGCTATGAGGCCCCATGGACAGAGAGCAGCAACTACGTCGTTACTGGAAAGAGACGTTAAGGTACATTTTTATTTTATTATCTGTCTGGTTTACAGCGTCCTGTCTGTTTGGCGTTATTCTGATCGACCAACTTGATCGCTTCAACCTTTTCGGCTTCCCTCTGGGCTTCTGGTTCGCCAACCAGGGCTCCCTGATCATTTTCTGTATTCTGATTCTCATCTATGTTCGCCTGATGAATCGCCTCGATCAAAAATACGATGTTTATGAAGATTAGATTCGGCATTAGGCGAAAGGACCCTTCGTCATGAGCATACTGGCCTGGACCTGGATTCTGGTTTCCGTCACCCTGGTTCTTTATATCGCTATTGCTCTTCATGCCCGGAGTAGATCGACCAGCGATTTCTACACAGCGGACAGGTCCCTGCACCCGGTTCTTAACGGCATGGCAACCGGCGCCGACTGGATGTCGGCAGCTTCTTTCCTTTCCATGGCCGGGCTGATCTCCTTTATGGGGCGCGATGGGTCCATGTATCTGATGGGTTGGACCGGCGGCTATGTGCTGCTGGCCATGCTGATCGCACCCTATTTGCGCAAATATGGTCGCTACACTGTTCCCGAGTTTATTGGTGATCGCTACTATTCCCAATTCGCCAAAATACTCGCTGTTCTCTGTGCTATTCTGATCTCATTTACCTATATCGCCGGACAAATGCGTGGTGTGGGTATTGTCTTCTCACGTTTTTTGGAAGTGCCGATCAATACCGGCGTTGTCATCGGTATGTTCGTGGTTTTTTTCTACGCGGTCATCGGCGGCATGAAAGGCATTACCTACACCCAGGTTGCCCAGTATTGCATCCTGATCATCGCTTACATGATTCCCGCCATCTTTATCTCCATCATGCTGACCGGCAACCCGATCCCCTTCTTCGGCATCGGCAGCAGCATCAGTGCCGATGGCGCCGCGATGCTGGGGGATGCCGGTACCCAGGGGCGCCATCTGCTGGCGGTATTGAATGACCTGCACCATGACCTGGGATTTGCTGAATACACCTCCGGTATCCGCCCCAAAATTGATGTGCTCTGTGTGGTGATTGCCCTCATGCTCGGCACGGCGGGATTACCCCATGTCATTATCCGCTTTTTTACCGTTCCGCGAATTCGCGATGCCCGATCTTCTGCAGGGTGGGCGCTGATCTTTATCGTTTTATTGTACGCCAGTGCGCCTGCAGTAGCGGTTTTTGCCCGCACCAACTTTATCGGCAGTATTCACAATGTCCTCTATGAAGAAGCTCCGGACTGGTTTAAAAATGCCGAACTCAGTGGTCTGGTCGCCTGGGTGGACAAAAATGGCGATGGCCGCATTCAATACGGCCCCGGCGACGCCATCTTCGGCAAGCCTAAACAAATCGGCCATCTGGGCGCTTTCGGCCAGCAGACCGTCAAAAACTCTCGAACCAACAACAGCAACGAGGTTTATATCGATCGCGACATCATTGTGCTCGCTAACCCGGAAATTGCTCAGCTACCCAACTGGGTGGTTGCCCTGGTTGCCGCCGGTGCCCTGGCTGCCGCCATGTCAACAGCGGCCGGGTTGTTGCTGGTGATTGCCTCGGCCATTTCCCACGACCTGATCAAAGGCGTCTTGATGCCGAGCATTTCGGAAAAAGGTGAACTGTTGTGGGCGCGCTGTGGCGCTGCCGGAGCGGTGGTCGTCGCTGGACTCTTCGGCATCTTTCCTCTGGGATATGTCGCCCAGGTCGTTGCCTTTGCCTTTGGCCTTGCCGCCTCGACATTTTTTCCGGTTATTCTGCTGGGAATCTTCAGCAGACGGATCAATGTCTACGGCGCTGTCAGCGGCATGATCGGTGGCGTTTTATTTACCACTGCCTATATCGGCTTTTTTACCTTGTTTTATCCAGAGTTGAACTCAGCGGATTATTGGTTGTTCGGCATCTCGCCGGAAGGGATTGGCGCAATCGGTATGCTCATCAACTTTACCCTGTTGATTATTGTCTCACGTTTCACCGCGCCGCCGCCTCCGGAAGTGCAACAACAGGTCGAGGATCTGCGCTATCCGGTTGACCGCGATCGCGGTGAAACGAAAATCGCCAGCAAGACCCGACGCGCCTACTAATTTAATGGATGGCAATAAATCATTTTGGTTATCCACTTCGCTCCAGCTATAACAGTTAGAAGATCGCGATCGATGCGACTTGCTAATAATCTGGATCCTGCGACTTCGCGCAGGATGACACAGAAGGACGTTGTTGGAAAAAACGGGTGTCATTCTACGCGGAGCGAGGCGTAGTCGCAGAATCCATATCCTGTTTTCTGATTTACTGGAGTCAAATAGATAACCAGATAAATCATTTCACCACCCGTTCGCTACGCTCACTAGAGACACAGGGACACAGAGATAAACTGGTTTTTATGAATTTCTGAGTGCCTCTGCCATATAAAATACCCCTGAGAACCATTGTCCATCAGGGGTATTTTACGAACAACAATGCATTTCTACAAAACTACAGTAGGTTCTTCACCGAATTCAAAGCAGCAATATAATCAGGCTCGGCTGTCACTTCAGGCACCAACTCAACGTAAGCAACCTGGTCATTGGCATCGATAACGAAAACGGCGCGTGCCAGCAACTTGAGATCTTTGAGCAGAACGCCGTAATTCAACCCGAATGAACGCTCCTGATAATCGGAAAGGGTCTTGACCTTGTCGATACCGGCATTGCCGCACCAACGCTTCTGGGCGAAAGGCAGATCAACGCTGATGGTATAAACGACGACAGAGTCAGGAAGAGCCGCGGCATCCTGGTTGAATTTGCGCGTCATGGCATCACAGACCGGGGTGTCAAGGGAGGGCACAACGGTGATCAAGCGCACCTTGCCGGCATCAGTGGCCAGGGTGACAGGCTGCAGTCCATTGTCAACAACGCAAAAATCGGGAGCGTCGTCCCCAACCTTGACTTCTGCTCCCAGCAGGGTGGCGGGATTGCCTTTGAAGAGCACTGCCTCAGCACGTTCCGTTACTGTATCCATTTCTTGTCTCCTTGTTATGTTGTAGCTTCTGAGTAACTTAAAAAAAGTTACTTTATGGCAAGACGCCGCAGCGCGGCGTGCGTTGCTGTCCAGCTACGTTATTTTTTCTTCTTTTTGTTTTTCGGGGTCGTCGGCGGCACGATCAACACCGGGCGATGGGATTTACGCAGAATTTTTTCTGCGACACTGCCGAGAAACGCATATTCAAGCGCCCCCTTACTGTGGCTTCCGATAACAATCATGTCAGCGTCGAGCTGGTCGGCGATCGTCAAAATCATCGGTACCGGCTCGCCGTGGTGCACCTCGACTTTGACCGGATGAGCGACATCTTCTTTCATTAATTCTTTTTCTTCTTCAATAATTTTATGGAGTTGCTGGCTGGTCTGGGCAGCCAGTTCGGCTTCGTTATCCTTATTGTACTTTTCCAGTTTATCGGCACCCATGGCCAGAGCCACCATGTTCATCACCGAGGCGTCCACCGTCGGCATGACATGCAACACATGGATCTGGGCATGAAACTTGACTCCCAGCTCCAGGGCATAACGGATGACCCGGGCCGAATCTTTGCCCAGATCGCGGGCCACGAGGATGTTCTTCATTTTAACTTCCATCGATATATCCTCCTTGGAAGGCTGTAGGGTAAAACTGTAATGTACAAACCATATCAACAATAGCGCAAAAGAACCGTCTCAACCAGAAGCCAGTTGCTGTTTATTGCGGCGGCGGAATTGAAGCAGCCAGATCCCGACCAATGCTCCAAGGATAGGAACATACAACAACTCCTTGGGGGGGCGGTCGGTCGGTACCTGAAAATTCAGAATCTCCTGGTCAAAATCAATTCCGGCGCGGGCCGCAGGACTGGCAAAAGCCACCATATCGACAAAAATTCGTCCATCAATTTCGATGGTTTCGATCCCCAGAGCGGCCAGACGCTCGGCACCTGTTGATTCATTCCCAACGGTGAGCATAATGGCCTTGGTGTATTCGCGGCCACTAAGACGTTCCCCGCGTAAGGTGATCCGCATCGCTTCACCCGGTTCCATATCACCAATCCAGGCTGCCAGTTCTGACGGTGGTTCTTCCATCAACGGCGGATAAATGCGATCCCAGACGATCCCGGGACGCAACAAGCCGATAGCGATGATCAGCAATACCGCTGATTCCCACTTGCGGTTGCGCGTCAACATGTAGCCTTGGGTACCTGAAGCAAACGCAAGCATCCCGACCAGTGCGGTGATAATCACGATCAGCAGATGGAACCAGCCGGTCAGACCGATCAGCAACAACTGATTGTTGAAAATAAACATGAAGGGGAGAATGGCCGTGCGCATATCGTAGGTAAAACCCTGAATACCGGTGCGGATAGGGTCACCTCCGGAGATACCAGCAGCGGCGAAGGCAGCCAACCCCACCGGCGGCGTATCGTCAGCAAGAATACCGAAATAAAAGACGAACAGGTGCACGGCGATCAGGGGGACAATCAAGCCGTTAGCCGCCCCGAGTTCAACCACAACCGGCGCCATCAGGGTCGAGACAACAATATAGTTAGCCGTGGTCGGCAAACCCATCCCCAACAGCAGACTGATGATCGCCGTAAACAACAGCACCAGCGTGAGACTGCCACCGGAGATAAATTCAACAAACTCGGTCATGACCAGACCGATACCGGTCAGGGTCACGGTACCGACGACGATCCCCGCTGCCGCCGTTGCCACACCGATACCGATCATATTGCGGGCACCAGCGACCAGGCCGTTTATCAATTCAGTGACGCCGGTCAGCGGCGCATAATGTTTTCCTTTGGCTTTCCGGAACAACCCTTTGAGTGGCCGCTGGGTCAGCAGAATAAAGATCATCAAGACAGTGGCCCAGTATGCCGACAGCGCCGGTGACAAACGCTCCACCACCAGACACCACATCAGCACGACCACCGGCAGTAAAAAATAATAACCGGCCTGGGCTGTCTCCTTTAAGAGCGGGAGTTCCTTGATTTCTGTCGTTACCTCCAATTCCGGGACCTTGCAGGCGAACCATAGCAGTCCCAGATAGGCCACCAGCAGAATAGGAATAACGACGTAGAAAGCCGCCTCCCCGGCGACCAACTTGATCCAGCCAAGACCATAATAGGTAACCACAGCAATCACCAGCGACAACACGACTGCCGATGAGAAGATAAATATTTTACGCAAAAACGAGGTTATTACCGGACGCTTCATGCCCTCGAGTCCCATCTTGCAGGCCTCAAGATGAACAATGTAGAACAGGGCGAGATAAGAGATAATCGCCGGCAAAAACGCGTGTTTGATGACCTCGATATAGCTGATGCCGACGTACTCAACCATCAGAAAGGCGGCCGCCCCCATGACCGGCGGCATCAACTGGCCATTGGTTGAGCAGGCGACCTCGATAGCACCGGCTTTTTCCGCCTTGAAACCGACTTTTTTCATCAATGGAATGGTGAAGGTTCCGGTAGTTACAACATTGGCGATGGACGACCCGGAGCACATGCCGGTCAAACCGGAAGCGACAACCGCCGCCTTGGCCGGACCGCCACGAAAATGTCCAAGGGCAGCAAACGAGGTCCGGATAAAGTAGTTTCCGGCACCGGCTTTTTCGAGCAGTGCGCCGAACAGCACGAACATGAACACCATACCGGCAGATACGCCGAGGGCCACCCCGAACACTCCTTCGGTTCCCAACCAGTAGTGGGACATTCCCTTGGCGAAACTGGCCCCTTTGTGCGCGATCACATCAGGCATGTACTGGCCGCCAAAGGTATAGATGACAAAGATCGTACCAACAACCATCAACGGTGGCCCTAAAGCCCGCCGGGTCGCTTCGAGCATCAAGACCATACCAATGATCGCCACAATCAGGTCGACTGTCGTCGGACTCCCCGGCCGCAACGCTAATTCGGTATTGAACAGATACAGATAGGCGGCACAAAAGGCAGCAATCAGGGCAATGATCCAGTCCTGAAAAGGAATGTACTTCGACGGCGAGCTTTTAAGGGTTGGAAACGCTGTAAAAGCCAGAAACATCGCAAAAGCCAGGTGTATCGAACGAGCCTGGGTGTCGTTGAGAACAAAGATATTGAGCAGGTAGGGCAGTGGAGAGGCATACCAGAGTTGAAACAGGGACCAGATCAAAGGGACGAAAAAAAGAACCTTTTTCGGCACCGCACCGGTCGGGTTGCGAGCACCGCCTTCGGTTTCGGCCATCACCTTTTTCAGTTTGTCATCCAGGATATTGGTCGTTTTAGTGTCACTCATGATCTTGCCCCTTCATTCCACTAAAAAGCAATGTTCTCACAAATCAACCGTCTGGTTAAAAAGGGATCAGGAGAACAGGAATAACTGTTGATGAGTCGTGCTCCGGATAATCGAACCAGGTGAAAAAAATGCACCGCCGAAGCGGTGCATTTTTTTCGAAATGTCCTATCAGAGCAAGCCTGCTTCCTTGTAATACTTGATGGCGCCAGGATGCAACGGCGCTGAGAGACCATCTTTGACCATCTCTTCCTTCTTCAAATTTTCAAAGGCGGGATGCAGGCGCTTGAAATCTTCGAAATTATCGAACACCGCTTTGACAACGTGATAGATCACATCTTCAGGAACCTTGGCGGAAGAAACAAAAGTTGCGCCGACACCAAAGGTTTTGGTGTCCTGATTGTTGCCACGATACATACCAGCCGGGATGATTGCAGAACGATAGTAGTCGCGCTCGGCAATCAGCTTGTCGATTTCCGGACCGGTGACGTTGACCAGAATGGCATCACAGGTGGTTGTAGCTTCCTGGATGGAACCGTTGGGGTGACCGACAGTGTAAATGATGGCATCGACACGGTTATCGCACATGGCGGCAGACTGCTCAGCCGGACGCAGCTCGGAGGCCAGACGGAAATCGCTCATAGTCCAGCCCAGGGCCTCGAGTACAACCTCGGTGGTACCACGCTGACCGGAACCGGGGTTACCCACATTAACCCGCTTGCCTTTAAGATCCAGGAAGTTCTTGATGCCGGCATCGGCACGGGCAACAACGGTATAGGGCTCGGGATGGATGGAGAACAGGGCGCGCAAGTCCTTGTTGGGACCGGCGGCTTCAAAACTGCTGGTACCATAGTAGGCGTGGTGCTGCCAGTCGGATTGGACAACGCCCATGTCCAGATCGCCGGAAGCAATGGTGTTCAGGTTGTAAACGGAACCCCCGGTAGATTCGACGGAACAACGGATGCCATGTTCCTTACGATCCTTGTTGACCAAACGGCAGATAGCACCACCGGTGGGGTAATAGACACCGGTGACGCCCCCGGTACCGATGGTGACGAACTGGTTGGCGGCCGCTTCCGGGACGGGAGTAATGCCGATGGCAACGGTCAGTGCGAGGGCATACATAAACAGCTTTTTCATGGTTTTCAGCCTCCTTGATCAATGAGTGATAAAAAAGCCCACCCGATGTGAGCGATAATAGATCGGAAACGCGATTATAACACAACACCCAGCGCTGACAGGGCATTTGTTACATAAAAAAGCCTGGTGAGGTTCGGACGGGGCGCATCAGGCAGACACAAAAACCCTCAAGCAGCAAACACCGTTAGAATTATAACCACTAGAAGGACAATACTCAAGGCGTTCAACAATTTAATGATGCGTGACGCAATGGCCGGGAGTCGCCCTGGCAGAAGCCTGGTAGAGAGCTAAAAACGCGCACTGCCTGGAGTGCGGGGGAAGGGAATAACGTCACGAATATTTTCCATACCGGTCAGATACATGAGCAGACGTTCAAAGCCGAGGCCGAAACCGGCATGGGGACAACTTCCCCAGCGCCGGGTATCCAGATACCAGTCCAGGCTGGCGGGGTCGATTCCGTGCGCGATCATGCGCTGCTCCAGCACCTCCAGGCGCTCTTCGCGCTGGCTGCCACCGATAATTTCACCGACCCGCGGCACCAGCAGATCCATGGCGGCAACGGTTTTGTTATCATCATTGCGGCGCATGTAAAACGCCTTGATCTGTTGCGGATAGTCGATGACAAAAACCGGCCCGGCGAACACATCTTCGGTCAGATAGCGCTCGTGCTCCGACTGCAGATCCAGCCCCCAGGCGACGGGGAACTCAAACGCTCGTCCTGACTGTTGCAGCAGTTTGATCGCCTCGCTGTAAGTCACCCGGTGAAACTGTGCGCGGGCGAGCTGTTCGAGGCGATCAATCAGCCCCGGTGCAATGCGCTGGTTAAAAAATGCCAGGTCATCACCACAACGCTCCAGACTCCAGGTTACCAGATAGCGGAAAAATTCTTCCGCCACCTCACAGTTCCGCGCCAGATCAGCAAAAGCCATCTCCGGTTCGATCATCCAGAATTCACTGGCATGACGGCTGGTATGGGAATTTTCCGCCCGGAAGGTCGGGCCGAAGGTGTAGATATCGGCAAAAGCCATGGCGAACAACTCACCCTGCAGCTGACCACTGACGGTCAAACCCGCCTTATCACCGAAGAAATCCTGCGCCCAATCAACCTGACCACTATTCATGGGGGGCTGTATAGCGTCAAGGGTGGTCACCCGAAACATCTCGCCCGCACCCTCACAGTCATTGGTGGTGATGATCGGGGTATGGACATACAAAAAACCGCGCTCCTGAAAAAACTGGTGCACAGCAAATGCCAGGGCACTACGCATACGGAACACAGCACCAAAAGTGTTGGCCCGCGGGCGCAGATGGGCGATGCTGCGCAGATATTCGAAGCTATGGCGTTTTTTTTGTAGCGGATAGTCGCCATCGACGCCGCCTAACAGCTCAAGCTGATCGGCCTGCATTTCCCATGACTGGCCGGCTGCGGGAGAGGCCACCAGATCGCCCTGCGCCACGATGCAGGCGCCGGTTCCCAGAGCAGCCATTGCCGGCGCCTGCAGCAAGCTTGCAGCAACGACAACCTGCAACGAGCCCTGACAACTGCCATCATTCAGGGCAATAAAAGCGACATCCTTACCTCGGCGTACCGACCTGACCCAGCCACAGACACGGATCCGCTGTTGCGCCGCAGAGCTGTTGAGTAAGTCCTTAACTACGGATCGTGATGTCGAAATATACATACCAGTCCTTTGGGTCAGTACCGCCAGCAAACGACTCGATCGAGCAGAAGTCATTACTCCACAAAACGCCCGCCGCGCGATTCAATAAAAGATCCATATTTTTTGTCCACCTTGTCACTAAGCTCGAGTAGCCAGGTGCGCAAAAAATTCAGCAATTCGCCGACGGCGCTTGCATCCCTATCAGCATAATCAGTTTTTAGTTATTGTACAGCAGTAACAAGGTCTTGATACTCCAGCTGATGCTCAGCATAATCAGGAAACTGTCATGCCTGCATCAGCCTTTCTTCGTAGTCAAAATGTTCCAACAGATGTATCTGTTCAGCACCGGGTCGGGAGTCCTATGTCAAGGGACGCGATTGTTTCCCGTTGGGTCATCCATGACCGCTTTTTGTCGCCGTCCATGGCGACAAAAACCCTAGTCAAAGATCCAAAGGCCCTGCGCGAAGGACAGCAGCTGAATAATTAGCAACAGATAAGCATCCGGCATCGCAACAACGGCGGCTTACAATTCACTTCCCCGTTTGTCGCACAGCGCCTCAAACAGGCCATTGATCTACGGAACCAGCCCTTGATGCTCTTTGTCCAGAGCGACGATACCGAATTCATATACCTGTTGCCACCTGATTATAGCCTTATTCCCCCTCTGCTAATATCAGTTGATATGATTCAGGGTCGGCAGGTAAACCTTGAAACTGCTGCCGGCACCGGCTTCCGAAATCACCGACATATAACCGCGATGATTCTGGGAAACAACATGATACGCAATCGATAGCCCCAGTCCAACCCCCTGACCCACTTCCTGGGTTGTATAAAAAGGATCGAACACGCGGCGACAGATATCAGGGGACATTCCTGTCCCGTTATCCCTGACTTCAAGGCACACATACTCCCCCTTACCTTCAATGCGCAGGGTAATCTGCGGATCATCCTGCACCTCCACCAGCGCTTGTGCCGCATTTTTCAACAGAATAAGGATGATCTGCTGAATCTGCGCGGAGTCACAGACCACCTCCGGCACCGGCTGATAGTCCCGCACAATTCTGATGCGTTGAAATTTCAGATGACGGCGCATATCATAGTCACTGACCGCCAGATCAAGAGTTCGCTCAACCAGATCATTAACACGATGACCCGTGAAACTACTCCCCGAAGAGCGACAGAAGATCTGAATATTTTCAACGATTTTGGCCGCACGAATACCAGCCTCAGCAATGGAAGTGATCATGGTGTCACATTTTTTCTGCTGTAGATACGCTGCAATCACCGTCATCGTCGTCCCCAGTTCCTCAGCCGTTTCACAGTTTTTCCTGAACTCCGGCGACAGTCGCCGTTCAAGCACCTGAACGCTTTGCAGAATAACCGCCAGTGGATTGTTCAGCTCATGGGCAAAACCGGCGGCCAAACCGGCAACCGACTCCATCTTTTCTTTCTGGACCAGAACCTGTTCCAATGCCACCTGCTCCGTCACGTCATCGATATGAATTACCGCCCCACCTTCATCGGCCCCGGGCAGAGGATAGATCAAAATATCATAATGGCGCTTCGCTCCGCCCTGAAGCGTATCACGCCCTTCGACCTTCTGCAGGCGCATGGTTTTTTGGCTGGCCAACGCTGACTGCAGTTTTTCCAGAACAACTTCATACTTGACCAGACACAGGGCATCTTTCAACGCTACGCCCCTGGCCTGAAATGACTGCAACTGACATTCCTGCTCCGCCCGGTGATTCCAGAGAATCACCTTCAGTTCAGCATCCACGGCAATCAGGACAGAGGGCATGGAATCGATAATACGCTGGAGAAAGCTCTTTAATTCTTGCAAAGCGCTCTGAGCGGCACGTCGAACTGTGATATCCTGAACCGTACCCTCAATATAATGTACGTTGCCGTCCGTATTATAGACCAGATGATTATTGATCGCGGCCCAGAACAAACTTCCATCTGCTCGAACTATCTGCGCTTCAAAATTGATATTTCTGCCGGTAGCTTGAAGGCCTTCCAGCAAACGTGAGCGCGTTAGCGGATCCGCATAAAGCTGCGTCGACAAATCAGAATAATAATCCATTGCTTCGGCCTCGGATGCATGCCCCAGCATCGCCACCACGGCCGGATTCAAAGCCAGAAAACGCCCATCGAGGGACGATCGAAAAATGCCTTCGGTGGCATTGGTGAAAATTTCCCGGTAACGGCGTTCCGAATCACGCAGAGATCCAAGGCTTTGCTCAAGATTGCCCAGCATGTCATTGAACACCAGCTCGATCCGCTGCCATTCGTCGAAACAGCCGAGCTGCACGGGTGTTGAATGATCCCCCTGTTGAAACGCCTGTAACCGCCGGCCAACCAGCTCCATCGGCTTCTGGACATGCCTGGCAAATAACCAGCGATGACTAAAAAGAACAGCGGCGATCAGGGCAAAGAAGACCGCCAGAGAACCGGCAAAAACAACATAAAGTGTGTCGCCGATATCTTTTCTGGCCGCCCCAACCGCTGTGCTGGTCTGTTGATCGAGAACCTGCATGGCCGCCATAATCCGCTCGGTCAACGCATCAAGCTTATCGCCCTGACCACTCAACAGCATCATTTCCCGTTGCTGTTGCTGTAACAGGTAAGTCATATGGTCAATCCTGGAGAGCAGTTCACGACCGGTCAGATGATGGGGGAAGGGTGCAGTAGTAAATTGCCTGGCGGCGGCCTTGATGGGTTCCAGTGCAGCAATAATCGCCTGATTGTCCAGTGGCTGAATCAACGCCTCATGGTTACGATCGAGCGTAAAAAACATGTTGGATAAGCGCTGGAAACTCACCCGCAACTGCCGCAAGGGGACAAAGGTTTCCATGAAATCGTCACTGATTCGCCCTTTGCCGCTACTTTGCGTCAACATTTCGCTACTGAACAGCAAAAGTTCATCAATTTCTTCTTCCTGCCAGCGTCGCTGCAAAATCGTAAAATTGATCCAGAAAGCGCGGACAAGAAAGGTGTGGTACTCCTCCTGCAAATGATATAACAGTTGCCGCTGGTCAGGGTCAGTTACACGACCCGCCAATTGACCAATGAGCTTGCCAAGTGCCTGCCCCTCGCTACCCAGCAGATCCTGATTGCCGTAAAACGTATTGCGCAAAACCGCCAATCGGGCTGCCAGCAAACCAAAATCGGAGCGATTATGAGAGTTGATCAGAGCCTGCTCAAAGCTGGTGCCAACGCGTTGATCGATGTCTTGATGTATATGTAGCAAAAAGCTGACAACAATCACCGCTGTCAGCAGAAAAATCAGCAGGGAGAAAATGGAGATAAGTTTAAGACATGACTTGATGGAAGTGATTTTTGAACGACCTGACATCATGATAAACCTGTCGCACACAAATGTGGATCGCGGCTAAAAAATAAAAAACCAGAGTAACTTCAATGCTGTCCTTGCGCAGGGTCGGGGTTCCTGTGGCAAGGGTGTTTGTCGCCATGGACGGCGACAACAAGCGGTCATGGATGACCCAACGGGAAACAATCGCGTCCCTTGACATAGGATCCGAAGATCCGGTGCTGAACAGAGACAAACCAGCCATTCCAGCTGAATGTTTTAAGCAGCCCTTAGCAGAAGGGAGCCGACACCAGCCCGGCGTACAGGTCATCCGGCAGATGGACACCACCACGAATAAAATAGCGCCGTTTTGGGAGAAAAATTATTTGTACTCACGTGATTTAAGGAATTCAATCCCTTCCCATTGCTCGGTGGTATGCTGCAACCGCCACTCGCTGGCTGCCAGATAGGTAAGTTCGCCTTCCGCATCAATCGCCAGATTGTTCTGGTTTTTTCTCTGAAACTCCTCCAAACGTTTACGATCAGTCGCGCGGATCCAGCGGGCGGTGGTAAAGTCAACTCCTTCATAAACAGCGTTAACATTATATTCTGCTTTCAACCGCTCCATGGTCACATCAAACTGGAGAACCCCCACTGCACCCAGGATAAACTCGGCGCCATTGACCGGTTTGAACACCTGTACCGCCCCCTCTTCTGCCAGCTGAATCAACCCCTTTTGCAACTGCTTTGATTTAAGTGGATCCTTCAAACGCACACGGCGAAAATGTTCCGGCGCAAAACTGGGGATCCCGGTGAACTTAAGGGGCTCTTTTTCGCTGAAAGTGTCACCGATTTTGATGGTGCCATGATTATGCAGACCGATAATGTCGCCGGGGAAAGCCTCTTCCACATGGGCGCGATCCTGGGCCATAAAAATGGTCGCATTGGCCAGGGAAATATCCTTGCCGATCCGATGATGACGCACCTTCATGCCACGGGTAAATTTCCCCGAACAGATGCGCAAAAAGGCGATACGGTCGCGGTGAGCCGGGTCCATATTCGCCTGGATTTTAAAGACAAAGCCGGAGAATTGAGGTTCTTCCGGAGCAACCAGGCGCTCAGCGGCTTCTCTGACCCCGGGTGGTGGTGCCAGTTCAACAAAGGCATCGAGCATCTCCTGCACGCCGAAATTATTGATGGCACTGCCAAAGAACACCGGCGTCTGATTGGCGCGCAGATATTCCTCGCGATCAAAAGGATTGGCCGCGCCCTTGAGGAGCTCAATATCGTCGCGCAATTCCTGTGCCTGGGTGCCGAGCAATTCATCGAGCTCGGGACTGTTGATGTCGTCAATACTGATGATGTCGGTTTTGCGCCGGTCTTCACCGGAGCGGAACAGGTGCAGCTCATTGCGGTAGAGATTATAGACCCCCTTAAAGCGCTTGCCCATACCGATCGGCCAGGACAAAGGGGCACATTCGATCTGCAGCTTCTCTTCAATATCAGCGAGGAGATCGAGGGGAGATTGCCCTTCACGGTCGAGCTTGTTAATAAAGGTCAACACCGGGGTGTTGCGCATCCGGCACACCTCCATCAGTTTTTCGGTCTGTGGTTCGACCCCCTTGGCACTGTCAATGACCATCAGGGCACTGTCAACTGCGGTGAGTACCCGATAGGTGTCCTCGGAAAAATCCTGGTGACCGGGGGTATCAAGGAGGTTAATCTCGAAATCCCGGTAGTCGAACTTCATCACCGAGGAGGAGACGGAGATGCCCCGTTCCTTTTCGATATTCATCCAGTCACTGGTGGCATGGCGATCCGACTTGCGCGCCTTGACGGTTCCGGCCATCTGAATAGCTCCACCGAACAATAACAGCTTTTCGGTCAGGGTGGTTTTACCGGCATCCGGGTGACTGATAATACCGAAGGTGCGGCGTTTAGCTATTTCGTGCTGCAAACTCATTTGTAGTTTCTCCGTTTAAACAATTAATTACCTTGGTTATTCAGTTCACTCAAGCTATTGATTCGGACTTATAAAGCATTCACCACCAAGGCACTGAGTTCATAAAAAAAACCTGATGCTCTCTGTGCTCTCTGTGACTCTAGCGAGCGTAGCGAACGGGTGGTGAATAGATTTTTCCTTTACTGGAGCTAAGTACCTAAGCAGATTTTTAACCTGTTACTTCTTGGTTTTGCGCCAGCGTTTGTGCATCCAGAACCATTGGCCGGGATCACGGCGGATTGCCTGTTCGATGATGTTCGTCAGAAACTGGGTATTTTCCGCCAGTGCCGTCTCCCCCTCCCCCTTAAGCAGTACCAGCGGCTCAATCCAGATATCATAACGATTATCCGGCTGACGCAGACAAAAGGTCGGCACAATCGGAATCTGGTATTTCATCGCCAGGTTGGTGATGGCCGTCGTGACGTAGGCTTTGCGACCAAAAAAATCAACCGGGATGGAGCCCGGCGGCGAAATATGCTGATCGAGCAACAGCCCGATGGCGCGCCCGGCCTGCAATGACTTGAGAATCCGCCGCGCTCCTTTGCGGCTATTGAGGATATCAGCGCCAAAATGGGTGCGAATCCGATAAAAATAAGCATCGGTGAGGCGGTTTTTCAACGGCTTGGCAATGGTGTCGAGGGGGACGCCAAGGGCTGGAAACACGTAGTGCCCGGCCTCCCAAAAGCCCAGGTGACCGGTCAGCAGAATAATCCCGCGATTCAGCGCCAACGCCGCGTGCAAATGTTCAGCACCACGAATATCGAAAAGATCCGCGGGCCGGTGCGGATCAAGCAAATCCAGGCGCAATGTCTCAACCGCGCTCATTCCCAACTGCTCAAAGTTGCGTTTCACCAGGGCACTCACCTGCTCTGTTGGCCAGTCAGGAAAAGCTTGTCGTACATTTTCGCACGCCAGTTGGCAACGCTGGCGCAACAACCAGCGACTCAAACTACCAATGCCACATCCCAGACGCAAGGCCACAGAGCGAGGCAACGCGCGGAGAAGTGGCGCGACACAAAGCAGAGCCACGTATTCAAGACGATGTCTCAACAGAACAGGTTTCATATTACGTAATTTCTTTCAATTTCAAAAAATACCGACCGGTGACTATAGCCCATCTTTGTCTGTGGAAGAAAGCATCTTGTCAGCAAAAAATGCCGTCATTGTTCCACTCCTGTCAGCCGACCCCGATCGCTTGAAGCTAAATTCTTGACCGACCAGGTCGATCCTTCTATGCTGTGCGGCGATAATTCCAGCCCCCTTCCAAGGAGCAATCCCATGGCCGTCCATGCAATCAACCATCCCCTGGTGAAACACAAACTGGGGCTGATGCGCCAGCACGACATCAGCACCAAGGATTTTCGCGAACTCGCCTCCGAGGTCGCCCGCCTGCTAACCTACGAGGCAACCAAAGATCTGGAGACCGAAGATGAAACCATCACCGGCTGGAATGGCCCAGTCGTTGTACAACGGATTAAAGGAAAAAAAATAACGGTGGTACCGATTCTACGTGCCGGTTTGGGCATGATGAACGGGGTTCTTGATCTGATTCCCAGTGCCCGGGTCAGTGTTATTGGCCTTTATCGTGACGAAGAAACCCTGGAGCCGGTCAGCTACTTTAAAAAATTGACCAGCTCGATGGAGGATCGCACCGCGCTGATTCTCGACCCGATGCTGGCCACCGGCGGCTCCCTGGTCGCTTGCATCGATATGCTTAAACAGGCCGGCTGCACCAGTATTCGCGGGCTGTTTCTGGTCGCGGTCCCGGAAGGCTTAGAACGGATCAGCAAAGCTCACCCCGATGTCGACATTTATGTCGCTTCTATCGATGAGCGCCTCAATGAAAACGGCTACATCCTCCCCGGCCTTGGCGATGCCGGCGACAAAATTTTCGGCACCAAGTAAGCTGCTATCGCAAAAAAACATCAGGTTGGATGGCTAAGCTAAAAGCGCCATATGCAAGGCGCGCCATTGTTGAACAATGAGGCGCACTAACCAACGTCGAAGCAGTGAGACGATGGCGGCAACGCAACAGTTAGTGAGATTTTGCGACGCCGTCGAGTAAATTCTCTTACCCATTCAGGAGCCCATAATGAAAAAAACCCACGCCCCCACTGACTACCATTTTCGCCTGCAAGATGGTCTGCTCGGCGCCCAGATGCTGTTTGTCGCCTTCGGTGCCCTGGTTCTGGTTCCCCTGCTGACTGGACTTGATGCCAATGTTGCCCTGTTTACCGCCGGGGTCGGCACCCTGATTTTTCAGATTATCACCCGCGGCAAGGTGCCGGTCTTTCTCGCCTCCAGCTTCGCCTTCATCGCACCGATCATCTATGGCGTCGGACAATGGGGAATTGCCGGTACCATGTGTGGTTTAATGGCAGCCGGGGCGCTCTATATTGTCTTGAGTATTATCGTGCGCATCTTCGGCAGCGGCATCCTCCATCGGGTTTTGCCTCCCGTGGTCGTCGGCCCGGTCATTATGGTCATCGGCCTGGTCCTGGCCCCGGTTGCCATCCACATGGCTTCAGGGCGCACCGGTGACGGCAGCGCCTGGCTGGTCCCGGAAACCACCGCCTACATCATTGCCGGTGTTGCCTTAACGGTGACGGTGCTGGTGTCATTGCTGGGACGCGGCATGTTCCGCCTGATTCCCATTCTCAGTGGAATTATCGCCGGCTATATTGCATCGCTGTTTCTCGACCTGACCGGGCTGACGGCTTCGCTGCAGGCGTCCTTTCATCCGGGTGATCTCCCCAACTGGACGGCCCCGGCCCTGATCTCCATGCAGAAGGCCATCGAGGCTCCCTGGCTGGCAATCCCCAATTTCACCATGCCGGTGTGGAATCTGGAAGCCATCATCTTTATTGTGCCCATTGCCCTGGCGCCGGCCATTGAACATTTCGGCGATGTCATGGCCATCGGTGGTATCACCGGCAAGGACTACGTGCGCGACCCCGGCATCCAGAACACCCTGCTCGGTGACGGCGTTGCTACCAGTGTTGCCGCCCTTCTCGGTGGCCCGCCCAACACCACCTACTCCGAAGTGTCCGGCGCTGTCGCCCTGACCCGCTCATTTAACCCGGCCATCATGACCTGGGCCGCTCTTGCGGCTATCATTCTGGCTTTTGTCGGCAAGCTCGGTGGCCTGTTAAGCACCATCCCGGTACCGGTCATGGGCGGCATCATGGTTCTATTGTTTGGTGCCATCGCCGTTATCGGTATCGGCACCCTGGTGCGTGCCGGTACCGATCTGATGCAACCCCGCAACATGGCCATTGTCGCCATTATCCTGGTGTTCGGCATCGGCGGCATGACCTTCGATCTGGCCATCGTCAAACTCGGCGGCATCGGCCTGGCCGGTATCATCGGCGTCGTGCTCAACCTGATCCTGCCCTATGGGGCTCATGAGTGATGTTTTTCCTGGCGGGGTGTTGAAAAGCGACATCTTTCAACATCCCGCTGTTTGCAGCAATGATGCTCTTCCAGCGAAAAAATCAGCAGATTAAAACTGTATCGAGATATTGATTGAGCCAAAATTATCTCTTGTCTCCTGGGTCTTGAACTCGCGGGAGCGCAAGACGTGGGTATAGCTCAACCTGATACGATTCCAGAGAATCACCCCGCCAAACTGCAGATCACTTACCAGCGGCTCTTTATCAACACTGCGGCTGTTGCGAAAGCTGTTACCATCCAGAAAAATATTGCGCACCACCACCCGCCCCTCAACCCCGGCGAACAAATACCAACCGACATTAACTGCCGGCACTAAATGACTGGTACCCGGCAACCCGGGCTGAATCCTGGGAGGGCCATAATCAACAGGCAGATTACTCCCGTAACGCAGGGTAAGCCCACCATTCCCATAGGTCAGCACATTGCCCAGGGTCATCCCGACATGAGGCGTCAGATCAAGCTGCCTGCCTGCAACGGGCCGAGTGGCCAACGCGCGCCAGCTACGCTGCCAGCTGAGCATCAACCCCGGCTCATTATGCAACTGATGATCCCACCCCTGGGGAAGTTGCGACCCGACCAGTTGATGAATCACCTTCTGGGTTTGCTCACCCAGGGCCGCCGGGCCCACAACCCCGCCGGTCAGAACCAGCTGATCAAGTTGGCGCCCGGCCTCAACGCTGAGGCTGATGCTACAATAAAGCCATCCCGCATAAGGGTGCGAATCCGGCGAAGGAACTTCCTGAGAAATGTCGTTGGAGGTGAACATGCTCTGGCCGATGGAATACCCGTGCAGCACCTCGCCATGACGAGGGAACCAGGGGACGGCCCGGGCAACTTTAATCGCCCAGTCAGGGGTTTGGCTGGAAGCCGGAATCCAACTGACGCGAATTCCGTTGGTATAGTGCACGTCACTATTATTAAAAACATCATTCTCGTATACAAAACTCAAGGTGCTGTGCTGTGCTGCTGACCCTTCAGCCGCCAGAGAAGTGTCCGTCCACGCTAAAAGCATCAGGATCATTAACGGGAAAATTATCGCATGGAAGATTCGCAACATCACTCTCAGACACCTGACCCAGAGAAAAACACGCCGCATCTTAACAGGTGAACAAGCTAATGCAACAAAAGATGTGGAAGGCGGGAGGGTCGTTTCCGGTGGGGGGACGATTTAAGAGCCACCAAGACACAAAAGGCACGAAGTTTCAATCTTCTGCCGGGTGTTACCCCGGCCGCGACCCAACAGCCCTAGCACGTCGGTGCCGTGGACAAATGTTTCAATCCACGCCCCCGCGCGGGGGGGCGACAGCAATTCAAATACCCATTAATAATGAGGTTGTTTCCGGCAAATATCAAGATCCCGAGAACCAGACTGCGAACATGAAAGTACTCCCATTGCCAAATTTGTCTCCCGAACTGCCACGCTGTTCAAGTACAATCATAATGTTAAATATCAACCGCGCGAACCTTCCACAGAAATCATGTCAGGAGGGGGTTCGCAAACCCTTCCGGACTACACCACCAGGACATCCTCCTCAATATTCTTGATCTCCTTTGCGCCGAAATGCTCCACTCTTCTGCTCCAATTGGCCCCCAAATAATAATACCGGAGACTGTCGGACTTGGGATCGACCTCCTTCTCCAGATCATTTTTGAGAATAGTCCATTGTCCGGGATCGACAACGCATTCAAATACGGAAAATTGGACACGCTGACCGAAATCCTCGCATCGTTTGGCCACCCTCCGCAGACGCTTGGCGCCTCCTTCCTCCGATGTTTTGACATCATAACTGACAACAACCATCATCGCGTTACCTCCAGAAAAAAGCCGGATAGCCGTCTATGTCTCCCCTGATATGACGGGCCAACAAAAGAGCCTGGGTATAGAAAAGGAGTCCTATCTTGACTTCCTCTCCGAAGAAAGGATGAACAACCTCCTCCTGTTTTCTCTGCTGATACGCGGTAACGACTTCCTTTCTCGTCTTTTCGTCCATCATCACCGCACCGGATTCAGACAGATCGAATCCCCTGCTGTTCACCTGCTCCCGGTTTATCAGACTGAGGACCAACCGATCGCCTATGACTGAGCGGAATTCCTCCATCAAATCGAGGGCCAGTCCGGGCCTTCCGGGCCTGTCCTTATGAAGGAATCCCACGCAGGGATCGAGACCTACAGTCTCCAGTGCCGAACGCGCGTCATGCGCCATAAGGGTATAGACAAAGGAAAGCAGGCAATTCACCTTATCCCGGGGAGGCCTTCTGTTCCTTCCGTCGAACCGGAACTCTTCTTTCTGACTGATAATCAGATGATCGAAAACATCGAAATACGCGACTGCCGCCTCTCCTTCGATACCCCGCATTGTGTCCACAGAGTCCGCCTTGAGTACGGCCTCTAAAGAAGCATCCAGACGCGCAGAACAGTTTTTCAGTGCTTCTCCGTCCAACTTGTCCGGGTGATCCCGTAAGGCTCTCCGGACTATCGTCCGTCCGTTGGCAAACTTGCCCGAAAGAAAACATTTCGTGATATGAGCACAAGCGGCTTCATCGTCCGCCTTCCGGTATTGTTCCCTTCTGAGAAGGACATTGCCGGAAACCTTCCCCTGTATCCGGGCCAGAAAGCGGCCTGTCTCCGTCAGATAGGATATTCCGATGTTGCTTTCTGCGCACGCGGCCATCAGGTACGGGCTCATGGAAATTTGTCCAAAACAGACGATTCCTCCGAGATTATGAAGCGGGAGCCGGATCTTCACTTCGTCACCCTTTTTAACGACAACAGTTTCGCCCTCTTTATGGAGATATGACTCGGGCGTCATGACAAAAAGAGTGTTCAGCAGTTTTTTCATTCCCTAACCTGTCCTTCCAGATAGGCGTCGATTGAAAACTTCTTCTCAAGCCGTACCGGCAGACAAAGGTCCGCGAGAGAACAAAACTTGCACTTTCTTTCAAAGACCGGCGAAGGTGTGATCCCCTCCCTGATAAACCCGTGCAATTCAGCGATCTGTTTTTCCGTAGCTTGCCGGAGTTCCGGGCCGATATCGACATCATGTCTGTGCCAGGTCTTTCCGTAGAAGACCGCGCCTTTCGGAACAGAGACGCCGGTCATTTCTTCCAGGCAGAGAGCCTGGGCGGTCAGTTGTATCAGATCACAATCATCGATTTTAGGTTTACCTCTTTTATACTCGACAGGGAATACGGTCAATCCCCCCTGTTCATCCCTGCCGAATTCCACAACATCAGCTTTCCCGGTCAGACAGAGACGATCTGAAGCAAGCGCGAGCCCCCTCTCGATCCGCTTCCCGAATCTTTTCTCATCTCCCTGCTCATGGACATGTTCGTGCATCACTCGTCCAGCAGCGGTAAAATAGTTCTCCTGCCATGCCTGCTCAATATGGATGAGAGCGCACTGCCTCCGGCAGAAAGAAAAATGCTGAAGTGCAGAGATGGCGATGTATTCGGTGTCGTCCATAGAGCAGTTCCAGCCTCACCCTGTATAATTGATCTTTCTTTCGAGTGCCCTTAAACCTTCCGTGATTTCCTCCCATGACGGCGGCTCACGGGTGAACATCGACCGCATCAGAAAATAATCCCGCTTCAACGCTCCGAGCTTGCCCGAATCCGGAAGAAGACTAAAAGTGCCCGGCTTCGCGGACTCGTACTGCGCCCATCCGGAACGGAATAGTACACTCTTATGCGCGACCACCTGTCTGAGCAAATCCGGGCGGAGCAGAGCTCTTTTACCGGCGGGATGTTCGGACAACATATATAAATCGTAATAATGACGCGCCAGTCTTTCCCGGATCACCCCGCTTCCGGGACGATGATGCTCCGCGTGAAGAATCGTGGCTTTCTCCCAGAAGGTCCGTTCAGCGTCGAGCGTTCTGACATTGAAAGATGCGTACTCACCACACAATTCAGGGAAATGTTCGGCGGTAATAGGAGAGACCATCCTGTTGCCGGAAGGCCAAGTCTCTCCCCGAACCCCGAATTCCAGTCTGATGACAGGACGGAGATACCCGCCCAAAGGTCTTGTCACACCTTCCGGATAAGCGAACAGAACAGTCATGCTATCTTTGTCGTCCGAAGCGATGGTCCATCCCTTCTTTCCAATCTGTTCTCCTGCACACGAGCGTAAATTTCCAAGGAAAATATCCTTGACAATGACTTCACCCTCTGCTACCAGGGAACCGATGCGTCGATCAGCCTCGCTTCGGCTGATTCCCTCCTCCAGTGGTGAAAGGAACGGAGATTCCCCCGTCAATTCGAGCGTTAGATCCACATCCTCAGAAAACCGGTCTATGATCTGAAACGCTTTGGAGAGCGATGTCCCTCCCTTGAAAACCAAAGGGTATCGCAGAGTCATTTCATGGAACAGCCCATAGAGAACCCGACAGACCCAGAAATCTTTTTCAATGACATCGGGCGACAACTCTGATTTTCCTGCTTCAGAAACCTTCCTGAATATTTCCGCTCTCTCTTCCGGATCGGCTGAAATTATCCTATCCATTCCGTCCTCCGAATTCAACCTGTTGCAGGAAAGCCCTGACCCAACGGGGCCGGATATCCTTTCCCTTCATGATAAAAGCCTTTTCTTTGGCTGGCAAGCGCCGGAGAATTGTTTTCAGCCGCTCCGCGTCGATATATTCTTTTCCCATGAAACGGACTGCCTGAACGATCCAGGGGAGAGTCTTTCCGGGAGTATCGAATACGATTCCGGACCGGGGAAGCAACAGCGTCTTGATTCCGTCAATCGTCACGGTTCGCCTTCGTCCACTGGTAAAATACAGTCTTCTCATAGGCACCTGGTTCGAAAGACCAAGCCGGTTGGCAGTTACGGCTCCGGAAGGGAAGATTCTCACTCCGTTCTTTCTCGCCCATTCCTGCAACGCATCGTCGAATCGGGGATGTATGGGTTCACCGGACAGCCCTATATTGCCCGGTAAAGCGTATACTCCAGAATGAATGCGTATGAGCCGCTTTTGCCTTACCAGACGGGACAACGCTTGTCTGACGCTGTCGGAACGGCCCAAGTCGGTAAAGTCGGCTATACCTGCCATTCCATTCTTTGAGGCGGCTATCCGGTTCAGAATTTTCATCTTGACAGGGTCTTTAACTTTCATGATACAATGTCACATATTGGTATACATTTTTGTGACATTAACTCCTTTTATTGATTACTATAATAGCAATTAAGTCCAAAAGTACAGTCTTGTCAAATTGCGATAACTTCTACTCCTGCTGGTCCTGCCTGGGAGCTTGTCCATCGGTTAGTTGAAAATCGGTTTTCCGATTTTCATTCCGATATTACGCAACCTCCTCCGATCCGGCAACTTTTCCGAATCTTTGTCTCTGATCCTTCCGCATAGCCTCCTTCAGGTCCGGTAGATACTTG